>NZ_JAKOGN010000010.1:0-54540 GCF_022240605.1 Streptococcus sp. DFI.7.26
GCTCGATAATCCAAAGACAATTGAGAGGCTAGGACTTTTGTCCCAGCCTCTTTTTGATGGATAGAACCTTTAAAAATCCCTTAAAAATGGTATAATAGGAGCATCACGAAAATTGGAGAGACAGCATGAGTTTTTACAATCATAAAAAAATCGAGCCTAAGTGGCAAAAATACTGGGCTGACCATCACACTTTTAAGACAGGAACAGATGCTTCAAAACCTAAGTTTTATGCATTGGACATGTTCCCTTACCCATCTGGAGCAGGTCTGCACGTAGGACACCCAGAAGGCTACACAGCGACGGATATCCTCAGCCGTTTCAAACGTGCGCAAGGCTACAATGTCCTTCACCCAATGGGATGGGATGCCTTTGGTTTGCCTGCAGAGCAATACGCTATGGATACAGGAAATGACCCAGCGGAATTCACAGCAGAAAACATTGCCAACTTCAAACGCCAAATCAATGCGCTTGGCTTCTCTTACGACTGGGACCGTGAAGTCAATACGACAGATCCAAACTACTACAAGTGGACGCAATGGATCTTCACTAAGCTTTATGAAAAAGGCTTGGCCTATGAAGCGGAAGTGCCTGTAAACTGGGTTGAGGAACTAGGAACAGCTATCGCCAACGAAGAAGTTCTTCCAGATGGAACCTCTGAGCGTGGTGGCTATCCGGTTGTCCGCAAACCAATGCGCCAATGGATGCTCAAAATCACTGCCTATGCGGAGCGCTTGCTCAATGACTTGGATGACCTTGACTGGCCAGAGTCTATCAAGGACATGCAACGCAACTGGATTGGGAAATCAACTGGTGCTAATGTCACTTTCAAGGTGAAAGGAACAGACAAGGAGTTCACCGTCTTTACGACACGTCCGGATACCCTTTTTGGTGCGACTTTCACTGTTTTAGCGCCTGAGCATGAACTAGTAGATGCCATCACAACACCTGAACAAGCTGAGGCTGTGGCTGACTACAAACACCAAGCTAGCCTTAAATCAGACTTAGCTCGTACTGACCTTGCCAAGGAAAAAACAGGGGTTTGGACTGGTGCTTATGCCATCAACCCTGTCAATGGCAAAGAAATCCCAATCTGGATTGCGGACTACGTTCTTGCTAGCTACGGTACAGGTGCTGTTATGGCCGTACCTGCCCACGATGAGCGTGACTGGGAATTTGCAAAACAGTTTGGTCTTCCAATCGTAGAAGTCTTGGAAGGTGGAAACGTTGAAGAGGCTGCTTACACAGAAGATGGCCTTCACGTCAACTCTGACTTCTTGAACGGTCTCAACAAAGAAGAAGCGATTGCTAAAATCGTGTCTTGGCTAGAAGAAAAAGGCTTTGGTCAAGAAAAGGTGACCTACCGTCTCCGCGACTGGCTCTTTAGCCGTCAACGTTACTGGGGTGAACCAATCCCAATCATTCATTGGGAAGATGGAACTTCAACAGCCGTTCCAGAAAGTGAACTCCCGCTGGTCTTGCCAGTAACCAAGGACATTCGTCCTTCAGGTACTGGGGAAAGTCCATTGGCTAACTTGACAGACTGGCTGGAAGTGACTCGTGAAGATGGTGTTAAAGGTCGTCGTGAGACGAATACGATGCCACAATGGGCCGGTTCAAGCTGGTACTACCTTCGCTATATCGATCCACACAACACTGAGAAATTGGCTGACGAGGATCTCCTCAAACAATGGTTGCCAGTAGATATCTACGTAGGTGGTGCAGAACACGCCGTGCTTCACTTGCTTTACGCTCGTTTCTGGCACAAATTCCTCTATGATTTAGGTGTCGTTCCAACTAAGGAGCCATTCCAAAAACTCTTTAACCAAGGAATGATCTTGGGAACAAGCTATCGTGACCACCGTGGCGCGCTTGTGGCAACTGACAAGGTTGAAAAACGTGACGGTTCCTTCTTCCATGTGGAAACAGGGGAAGAGTTGGAGCAAGCGCCAGCTAAGATGTCGAAATCCCTCAAGAACGTGGTGAACCCAGACGATGTGGTGGAACAATACGGTGCGGATACCCTTCGTGTCTATGAAATGTTCATGGGACCACTTGATGCTTCCATCGCTTGGTCTGAAGAAGGTCTGGAAGGAAGCCGTAAATTCCTTGACCGTGTTTACCGTTTGATCACAAGTAAAGAAATCGTTGCGGAAAACAATGGCGCTCTAGACAAGGTTTATAACGAAACCGTTAAATCTGTTACTGAGCAAGTCGAGTCTATGAAATTCAACACAGCCATTGCTCAACTCATGGTCTTTGTCAATGTTGCGAACAAGGAAGACAAACTTTATGTAGACTACGCCAAAGGCTTTATCCAATTGATCGCTCCATTTGCGCCTCACTTAGCAGAAGAACTCTGGCAAACAGTCGCAGCAACAGGTGAGTCTATCTCTTACGTGGCTTGGCCAACATGGGACGAAAGCAAATTGATTGAAGACGAAATCGAAATCGTCGTTCAAATCAAAGGAAAAGTTCGTGCTAAACTCATGGTCGCAAAAGACCTGTCACGCGAAGAATTGCAAGAAGTCGCTCTGGCTGACGAAAAAGTCAAAGCAGAGATTGATGGCAAAGAAATCGTGAAAGTGATTAGTGTCCCTAATAAACTCGTTAATATCGTTGTGAAATAAAAAATAAATCCTTCAGAGTTCAGCTCTGGAGGATTTTTGTGAAAAAGAAAGATAAATTCTAGAAAACTTCTCCTTATTTGAAAAAACATGAAAAAAGTTGAAAGTCACCTTCGGAGTATGATAAAATAAGGAACTATATTAGCTATGAAGAGATTGGAGAATGAGCGATGAAGAAACCAGTGATTGGGATTACGGGCAACCAACGCCCTTTCCGTGAAGAGGATGGAATGTACCTCAGTTATACACCGACAGGCTTTGTTCAGGGGGTTCAAGAAGCAGGAGGTATCCCTCTGATCCTTCCGATTGGAGACCCAGCAACGGCTGAGCACTATATTTCCTTGATTGACAAGCTGATCATCACAGGTGGTCAGCATGTTTCTCCTCAGTTTTATGGAGCAGAGAAGGAGATTGTTAGCGATGATTACTTGCTCGAGCGTGACCTTTTCGAGTTGGCCTTGATCAAGGAAGCAGTAGCTGCAAAGAAGCCCATCTTTACGGTTTGCCGAGGCATGCAGCTCTACAATGTAGCCATGGGCGGGACACTTTACCAAGATATCGACCATCACTGGCAGGAAAATCCTGCCAGCGAAACTAGTCATTCAATCGAAACAGTTGAAGGGACTGTTTTGCGGGACTTATTCGGAGAAGTTGGTCAGATCAATTCCTACCACCATCAAGCGATCAAGGATCTAGCCCCTCATCTAGAAGTGATTGCTGTTAGTCCTGAAGATCAGATCATCGAAGCAGTGCAATCATCCCACGGGACAGCCTTTCTCGGGGTTCAGTGGCATCCAGAACTGCGTTATCAGATAAGTGAAGGAGACAAGGCTCTCTTTGATTATGTCGTTAATCAACTATAATGGAAACAAAACACGTTAGAAATCGGGTCTTCTGATAGCTAGCGTGTTTTTTCTATAATCTGCGTAAAAATGACTGAAAATAGTCACTAGGAAGAGAGCTGAAAGGGAGTATAATAGAGAGGAAGACAATGAGAGAGGATAAACACATGATCAACTTTCCACAAGATTTTTTATGGGGGACTTCGACATCTGGTCCTCAGACAGAAGGGCGCTTTGCCGGAGATGGTAAGGGGGACAACCTCTGGGACTACTGGTATCAGGTAGAGCCTCATCGCTTTCGCTTCCAAGAAGGACCTGGCTTAACTTCGACCTTTTATGAAAACTGGGAGGAAGACATTGAGCTTCTAGTCGAGACGGGGCATACTGCCTTTCGGACCTCCATCCAATGGTCTCGGATTTTCCCTAAAGGGCGTGGAGAAGTCAATCCAGTAGGAGTGGCTTTTTACCGCCAAGTTTTTGAACGCATCAAGTCCAAAGGTATTCACTTGATGGTCAATCTCTATCACTTTGACCTTCCTTTTGCCTTGCAAGAAGAAGGAGATGGCTGGGAAAATAAGGAGACGGTCTACGCCTATCGCGACTATGCTCGTTTCTGCTTTGAAACCTATGGAGACTTGGTCGATCAGTGGATCACCTTTAATGAACCCATTGTTCCTGTAGAGTTTGGTTACTTTTATGATGCCCATTACCCACACAAGGTGGATGCCGCTGCAGCAGTTAAAGTTGCCTACCATACCCAGTTGGCAAGTAGCCTTGCTGTTCAGGCCTGTCATGAGGTGGATCCAAACTATCGAATTGGAGTGGTCTTAAACTTGACGCCAGCCTATCCGCGGAGTCAGCATCCAGCAGATGTCAAGGCGGCACGAATCGCTGAGCTCTTCCAAGCTAAATCCTTCCTCGATCCGTCTGTTCTTGGGACTTACCCACCAGAGTTGGTAGAGATTTTGCGGGAGCGTGCTCTCTTGCCAGAGGTGGATCCAAATGACTTAGAGCTGATCAAAGAACATACAGTCGACTTCTTAGGGGTCAACTATTACCAACCAATGCGTGTCTCTGCGCCCCGTTATGCGCCAAACCCAGAGTCTCCTATGTTGGTCGAGCAGTTCTACGAACCCTATGTCATGCCAGGAAGAAAGATCAACCCACATAGAGGCTGGGAGATCTATGAGCAAGGCTTGTACGATATTGCCCAAAATATCAAAGAAAATTACAACAACATCGAGTGGCTCCTAACAGAGAATGGAATGGGAGTTGAAGGGGAAGAAAAATTCAGTCAAAACGGGGAAATTCAAGATGACTACCGGATTGACTTCGTCAAAGACCACCTGCGTGAATTGCACCGAGCTATCCAAGATGGGGCCAACTGTAAGGGCTACCTTATGTGGACCTTTATCGACTGCTGGTCTTGGCTCAATGGCTATAAAAACCGCTACGGCCTTGTCGAATTAGACCTAGCCACTCAAGAAAGACGCCTGAAAAAATCCGGTCATTGGTTCCGTGAATTGAGCCAGCAGAATGGATTTGAAGAGTAAGTTTTTGAGGATTCTGTTATCTAAGTACGATAGGCCCGTTCATTTCAGTAAATGACTGACTAGTTTTATTTTCGGAAGTGTGGAACTCCATCAGATGCAGATGTTTCTGACGGCATTCTTCATTTCCGATTTTTCATTTAGTGCTGGAAAAGGTTCAAAACCCTTCAACTTCAATATGTGCTATAATGAAATCAGAAGAAAAGGAGCTTGTATGATGGATTTTAAAACAGAACTAGGACAAAAAGTACAAACTCTACGTGAAAGTAAGGGATTAAGTAGACAAGCAATCTGTGGTATTGAGGACCTATTATCGACGCGCCAACTCCAGCGAATTGAAAAGGGTCAGTCTTTGCCAACGATTGCAACAGCGAAGTATATTGCTGAACAACTAGGTGTTTCTTTGGATGCTTTGACAAATCAAACTAGTTTGGAATTACCTGCAGAGTATCTGAACCTGAAATATCAACTACGGACGTTATACCATTATGGAGATCAAGATCGTCTTCATCGGCATGAAGAAATTATTGAGGATATTTACGAAAACTATTTTGATAACCTGCCAGAGGAAGAAAAACTGTCTGTCCAGGTCGCCCAAGCCACGGTTGATATGATTGGATCCAAAAATCCTTCTTTTGATCAAGGTTTATTAGATGAGTATCTAGAGCAAGCCATGAAGAAAAAAGAGTTAAGTCTCAACGATGTGGAGATTATCAAATTGCGCTTGCTTTCTTTGGCTTTGGGAGCCTTTGATCAAGATGAATTTATACACTTAGTAGAGAAAATCCTACTTGCGATAGATTATTTCCCCTTATCAGAGTTGGAAATACTACAAAACACTCTTATCTCAGCTGCAGGTGTGTTAGCCCATTATGGGATATACGACAGATTGCCAGACATTGTTAAAGCCTTAAATGATATTATGACAAAGAGACATGATTTTCAGGATAATATTTTTGTTTATGCATTAAATTGGAAAGTTGCTTTATTTATAGAAGATAACTTAGAAGAAGCAAAAAATGATTATCAAAAAGTATGCTTGATGGCTGATTTGTTATCTGAGGATCTAGTGAAGAGAAACATGCAAGAAGAGTGGAAAGAGGACCTTGCCAAAAAAGGTCTAAACTACACTGAGGTATAGAGGAGCATTTATCCTTTCGTTTGTTGCCCTCAAAAAAATATAAAATGAACATTAAACACCTGTGAAGATTCACAGGTGTTTTTTGATGAAAAAGATGCTTAGACTGGACATGAATGTCCTCACGTTAAGGGATAGAAATTGGGTATACTGAGAGTACAAGGAAAGAAAAAAGGATCTTGGTGTCAGAAAATGGAAATTAGATTACACAATGTAAAGAAAAGTTATGGTTCCTTTGAGGCTTTGAAAGGAATTGATTTAGTCTTTGAGGAAGGTAAATTTTATGGACTTCTTGGACCGAATGGGGCTGGGAAAACAACGCTTTTTAATTTGTTGATTCAGAATTTCAAGCCAAGTTCAGGAGAGATTTTTTGGGAAGTAGATGGAAAATCATTGTCAACGAAAGATTTTTATCGACATATCGGTGTTGTATTTCAAAGCAATCGTCTAGATGATCATTTAACGGTAGAGGAAAACCTGATTTCTCGAGGAGCCTTGTATGGATTATCAAAATCACAAGTACAAAAGCGTATTAAAGATCTGCAATCCTATTTGGATGTAGCTACTCTTAAAAAGAAAAACTATGGCAGTTTATCAGGAGGACAAAAACGAAAAGTGGACATTGCCCGAGCGTTATTGCCACAACCGTCTTTGCTCTTGTTAGATGAGCCAACAACTGGTTTAGATCCACAATCTCGTCATGATTTATGGGAAGCGATTAATTATCTGAACAAAAAAGAAAATATGACAGTCGTTCTAATTACACACTATTTAGAAGAGATGGCTGCTTGTGATGTCTTAAATGTCTTAATCGAAGGGAACTTGTACTATTCAGGAGATATTGCCAATTTTATTAAACAGCATTCAACCACTAACCTGAATCTTACGTTAAAACCTGGTAAACCAGTCAATTCGTTATCTGTCTCTAAGTTTGCTAATAAGTGTCAGATCCTTTCGGAGGCAGAAGTCGTATGTAAGGATGTTTCCGTTGAAGAGATGATGGAAATTATTGCAGAAAATCAAGGAAAATCAATTATTGAAACATTTAATGTAGAATATTCAAATTTAGAAGCAGCTTATTTGAACTTACTAAGATCTAAAGGAGGAGAAGGGAATGCTTGAATTAATCTCTAGAAATCGGAAAGTCTATATAAGAGATCGCTTAGCTTTCTTTATGTCCTTCTTATCGGTCATCATCTTGATCTTGGTTTATCAAGTCTTTTTAGGACAAATTCAGATTGATGCCATCAAGGAGGCTTTGAATAGTGATACCGCCTCTACGGACACCATCCAGATGGTCAATTATTGGTTAATCTCAGGTTTAACGACCATTATTTCAATGACCAGTACTCTTGGTGCATTTGGAGTGATGGTTTCGGATAGAGAAAAGAAATTGAGTGAGGACTTTAAAGTCAGTCCAGTTTCTAACTTTAAAATTGAACTATCGTATGCGGTCTTTGCGATTTTATTTGGGATTATTATGACCATGTTCTCTTGTATCTTTGCAATTGGTATGTTTAATGGTTTTAGTGCTCTTCTTGACTATTCTATGATGGACTACTTATCTATTTTAGGAGTTGTCACAATGGGAACGATGTTATCTGCAACTATTATTCTGCCAATCCTAGCTTTTATTCGAACCAGTTCAGCATTTACAACTTTGAGTACAATAGTTGGAACTTTTATCGGATTCATTTCAGGTGTTTATCTTTCTATTGGTTCTGTAGGAGGAAGCTTGCAACAGGTCATGACCTGGTTCCCTTTAACACAAGTGAATGCACTACTAAAACAGATTTTAATGAAAGATGCAATTAGTAAAGTCTTCGATCATGCACCGTCTACAGTAATTATGAACTACAAAGAATCTTATGGGATTATCTTGCAGAATGCGAGTGGTGAACAACTATCGACTCGATTCATGTTTGCCTATATTTCTATTATGATAGTTGTTTTGCTAGGAGTTCATTTTATGATTAAGAAGGTAAAAAAATGAAGTGAAGCTTATGAAATTATTGGATACACATTTAGATAAGTTGGAATCAATGACGATCTTAAAATAAGCCAATCATCCTAACCTATCACTAAAAAAGTTGATAGGTTTTTCTTAACCCTTTCTTAACTAGACCAATTTTTGATATATTTGAGGTTGACAAACAGAAAAAAGCATTGTATAATGACTCCGCTGATGATTTTTTTATCGAATCAGACTAGACCAATTTTATAAATTGGCTAAGAAAATAAGGGAACTCAAGAATGGATACCTATTTTCTTTCATTTTTATAGAAGGAGAAAGCACAGCTTGTCTGTGTCGTATATACTATGTGTGGAATTGTTGGTGTTGTTGGAAACACAAATGCAACGGATATTTTGATTCAAGGGCTTGAAAAGCTCGAATACCGTGGTTATGATTCTGCGGGAATTTTTGTCCTAGGTGGTGCTGAAAACCATTTGGTGAAGGCGGTTGGTCGTATTGCGGAATTGTCTGCTAAAACGGCTGGTGTTGAGGGGACAACTGGTATTGGACATACTCGTTGGGCCACTCACGGTAAACCAACAGAAGACAATGCTCACCCACATCGCTCTGAGACAGGACGTTTTGTATTGGTCCACAATGGGGTGATTGAAAATTATCTTGAAATCAAGGAAGACTACCTTGCAGGTCACCACTTCAAGGGACAAACAGATACAGAAATCGCTGTACACTTGATTGGAAAATTTGCAGAAGAAGAGGGCTTGTCAGTACTTGAAGCTTTCAAAAAAGCTCTTCACATCATCCGTGGATCTTATGCCTTTGCCTTGATTGACTCTGAAAATCCAGATGTCATCTACGTGGCCAAGAACAAATCACCACTTTTGATTGGTCTTGGTGATGGCTACAACATGGTCTGCTCAGATGCTATGGCCATGATTCGTGAGACCAACCAATATATGGAAATCCATGACCAAGAGTTGGTGATTGTGAAAGCTGATAGCGTTGAAGTGCAAGACTACGATGGCAACAGCCGTGAGCGTGCTAGCTATACTGCTGAGCTTGACTTGTCTGATATCGGTAAGGGGACTTATCCTTACTATATGCTCAAGGAAATTGATGAGCAACCAACGGTAATGCGTAAGTTGATCCAAGCCTACACAGATGAAGCTGGTCAAGTAGTAGTTGACCCAGCCATCATCAAGGCTGTTCAAGACGCAGACCGCATCTACATTCTTGCTGCTGGAACTTCTTACCATGCAGGATTTGCTTCTAAGAAGATGTTGGAAGAATTGACGGATACACCAGTTGAACTTGGCATCTCTTCTGAGTGGGGATATGGTATGCCACTACTTAGCAAGAAACCCCTCTTCATCTTTATCAGCCAATCTGGTGAAACAGCTGATAGCCGTCAGGTTTTGGTTAAGGCCAATGAAATGGGAATTCCAAGCTTGACAGTGACAAACGTGCCAGGATCAACCCTTTCACGTGAAGCCAACCATACTATGTTGCTTCATGCAGGTCCTGAAATTGCCGTAGCATCAACCAAGGCTTATACAGCGCAAATCGCAGCCCTTGCCTTCCTTGCAAAAGCGGTTGGTGAAGCAAATGGCAATGAAAAAGCCAAAGCTTTTGATTTGGTTCATGAGTTATCTATCGTGGCTCAGTCTATCGAATCAACCCTTTCAGAAAAAGAACTGATTGATGCTAAAGTTCGTGACCTCCTTGAAACAACACGCAACGCCTTTTACATCGGACGTGGTCAAGACTACTATGTGGCTATGGAAGCTAGTCTCAAACTCAAAGAGATTTCTTACATCCAATGTGAAGGTTTTGCGGCTGGAGAACTCAAGCATGGAACCATTGCCTTGATCGAAGATGGAACACCTGTTTTGGCCCTCTTGTCAGATCCAGTTCTTGCCAACCACACTCGTGGGAATATCCAAGAAGTGGCAGCGCGTGGTGCTAATGTCCTCACCATCGCAGAAGAAAATGTTGCCAAAGATACAGACGATATCGTTCTTACGACCGTACACCCTTACCTCTCGCCAATCTCAATGGTCGTACCAACGCAATTGGTCGCTTACTTTGCAACCCTACACCGTGGGCTCGACGTGGATAAACCACGGAACCTTGCTAAGTCCGTAACAGTAGAATAAAAATGAAAAGAAGATAGGATCAAGTCCTAGCTTCTTTTTCTTTTATCAGAGGCTGGGTTAAAAAACAGTGAGTTAGAAAACCCATGAAAGCAGGAGCTCCATGGGCTATTTGTTTGATGGCGGTAAGACATACTCTTGGATAGCTTGCGCTACACCGTGTTCTTGGTTGCTGGTAGTGACAACTTGAGCTTCCTTTTGGACGGCTTCAGGAGCATTTCCCATGGCAACTCCAAGTCCAGCCAGACGAATCATAGGGAGGTCATTGAAGTGATCTCCGATGGTCATGACCTGTTCCAAAGGGACCTGGTAATAAGCAGCCAGTTCAAGGACAGCATCCCTTTTTGAGACGGACTTGGCGGTGACTTCTAGGTAGTTTTCTTTTGAAAGGTAAAAGGCAGTCTGCGGAAATTCTTGTGGATCTAGCTTTTGATAGAGTTCTTGAATGTTCTGAGTCTCGCCGATCAAGAGCAATTTGTGTAGATGGAGAGCATCGTCAGAGAGGGTCTGAGAAAGGGGCTGTATCTGTGGCGTCTCACCAGTAATCGAAGCCTCAACTTGGGTCCACTGGTCCTCTCTAGAGTTAAACCAGACTGCCCCACTATAACAATTAATCGAAATGCTGGGATCTAGTTCTTCCACGCGATGGAGGAAGGTGCGGATCTCATCTTTTTTCAGGCTGTGTTCAAATAGAATCTCTTCTCCCTTGACGATGAGAGCTCCATTGTAGCACGCGATCGGTTCCTGATGGACGCCCAATCTTCTAGCGATAGGAGCAATCCCGATAGGAGAACGAGCCGATGCCAAGATAAAAGGAATCTTTTTTTCTTGGAGCTGGGGGATGAGTTCGATGAGGTCGGGATCGACCTGATGCTGCTGATCCAGAATAGTTCCGTCAATATCACTGACAATTAAACGAATGGAAGACATAGGCACCTCCTTTTTCTTTAGTATACCATATTTTAGGAGGGAAGGATGTGCAGTATCATTAGGAAGTTACGGAAGGGATGGTTTCTTTTCCAGACGCTAAAAAACCCATAGCTGAAAGAAGCTATGGCTGTGGCCTTATCGAGGTTTTATTTCAATAAGGCTCATGTATAAAAGTTGTTGGTTTAGAGAGTACCCGCTAATTTTCGCCTAAATATAAACGTTTTAGTCTTAGGAAAAAATTTTTTAAAAAAATGTTAAAAATTATGTAAAAAGTGTTGACAAAAAAATCATCCTGCTTTATAATAATTTATGTAAACAAAAAGAGGTTGAGAAAATCTCAAAAGTTTACAGGATCAATAGTGGAAAGGAGATGGTAAGATGCTATTTCCAAAATATAGAAAACTAATTGATAAAAGAAGAAATACAAGTTCCTAGCCCTCGAGGCTATTCATTTAAAAGCAAAATAAAATTATGTAAACAAACTTAAAGTAGCTAAATCGGCTACTCATTTTCAAGAATGAATTAAAATTATGTAAATTAGAGGTAAACAATATGAACAACAACTTTAACAATATGGATGATCTTTTCAATCAACTAATGGGAAACATGGGTGGTTTTCGTTCTGAAAGCCGTCGCTACATGATCAATGGTCGTGAAGTAACACCTGAAGAATTCGCCATTTACCGTCAAACTGGTCAACTTCCAACCGAAGGAAGTGAACCAGTGCAACACCAACAAGGCAAAGGCATGAAACAAGATGGAATCCTTGCGAAGCTTGGTCGTAACTTGACTGAAGAAGCTCGTGAAGGAAAATTGGATCCAGTTATCGGACGCAACAAAGAAATTCAAGAAACTGCTGAAATCTTGTCTCGTCGTACCAAGAATAACCCTGTCCTTGTAGGGGATGCAGGTGTTGGTAAGACAGCTGTTGTAGAAGGCTTGGCCCAAGCTATCGTGAATGGTGACGTTCCAGCAGCCATCAAGAACAAAGAAATCATCTCCATCGATATTTCTGGTCTAGAAGCTGGTACGCAATACCGTGGTAGCTTTGAAGAAAATATCCAAAATATGATCCAAGAAGTCAAAGCCATGGGAAATGTCATTCTCTTCTTTGATGAAATTCACCAAATCCTTGGTGCTGGCTCAATCGGTGGTGATAGTGGTTCTAAAGGTCTTGCGGATATCTTGAAACCAGCTCTTTCACGTGGTGAATTGACCGTGATTGGGGCAACGACTCAAGATGAATACCGCAACACTATCTTGAAAAATGCAGCTCTTGCACGTCGTTTCAACGAAGTCAAGGTCAATGCTCCATCTGCTGAAGATACCTTCAAGATTCTCCAAGGAATCCGTGAATTGTATCAACAACACCACAATGTTGTCTTGCCAGATGAAGTCTTGAAAGCAGCAGTTGATTACTCTGTACAATACATTCCACAACGTAGCTTGCCGGATAAGGCCATCGACCTAGTCGATGTGACAGCTGCTCACTTGGCAGCACAACACCCAGTGACAGATGTCCATGCTGTGGAACATGAAATTGAAGAAGAAAAAGCGAAACAAGAAGCTGCAGCTGCTAAAGAAGATTACGAAGCAGCCCTTAATGCAAAAGTTCGGATCGAAGAATTGGAAAAACAAATTGCCAACCATACAGAAGATCACAAGGTGACAGCAACTGTCAATGACGTAGCTGAGTCTGTCGAACGGATGACTGGTATTCCAGTATCACAAATGGGGGCAACCGATATCGAACGCTTGAAAGATATGGGTCACCGTTTGCAAACCAAGGTTATTGGTCAAGACAAGGCTGTTGAAGCAGTTGCCAAAGCAATTCGTCGGAACCGTGCTGGCTTTGATGAAGGAAACCGCCCAATCGGTAGCTTCCTCTTTGTAGGTCCTACTGGTGTTGGGAAGACTGAGTTGGCTAAACAATTGGCCCTTGATATGTTTGGTACTAAAGATGCCATCATCCGTTTGGACATGTCAGAATACAGCGACCGTACAGCCGTGTCTAAATTGATCGGTACAACTGCCGGTTATGTCGGTTACGACGACAACAACAATACTTTGACAGAACGTGTTCGCCGTAATCCATACTCTATCGTCCTTCTTGACGAGATTGAAAAGGCGGATCCTCAAGTGATCACCCTTCTCCTTCAAGTATTGGATGATGGTCGTTTGACAGACGGTCAAGGAAACACCGTCAACTTCAAGAATACCGTAATTATCGCTACTTCAAACGCTGGCTTTGGTTACGAAGCTAACTTGACAGAAGATGCGGACAAACCAGAACTCTTGGATCGTTTGAAACCATTCTTCCGTCCAGAATTCCTCAACCGTTTCAACGCTGTCATTGAATTCTCACACTTGAGTAAGGAAGACCTTTCTAAGATTGTTGACTTGATGTTAGCAGAAGTGAACAAAACTCTTGCGAAGAAAGACATTGACTTGACAGTGAGCGATGCTGCTAAAGAATACATGACTGAAGAAGGCTATGATGAAGTCATGGGCGTACGTCCACTCCGTCGGGTGGTTGAACAACAAATCCGTGACAAAGTGACCGACTTCCACTTGGATCACCTTGAGGCTAAACATTTGTTAGCGGATATGGAAGATGGAGAATTGGTCATTAAAGAGAATACAAACTCAGAAGAATAACTAGGACATCTAGCACCATAAACGGGAGAAAATCAGTTTGAAAAAGAAGGCTAAGAAGAAATTCTTAGCCTTTTTGATATCGATAAAAGAAAAATATATAAGGTATAGTTTTATCGTTTTTTTTCCCAGAAAGTGAAAAATGATAAAAAATAGGTATGTTTTTTCATGAATTGACGCTAAATACAGCGTGAAAATGCCTTAGAAAGCGTCTGTAAGCAAGATTTCCATATAAATGAACAAATAAATTATATAATATATAAAAGACTAAATTTAAGGGGATAGGATGATTTTATGAAAAATCCAATTGATATTTATTCGACAAAAGATTATAAGAAAGTTGAAGCTGTCGTTCAATTGATGGTGGATGGAAAGGTGACAAGTTATAGAGTAGCAACTGAGACAGATATTAGTAAGATGAGTCTAGCTACCTTGACAAAAGGAACCAGTAAAATTAAAAACATTACCTATCAAACAGCGATGTTGTTGATTGAATGGTATGATAAAAATCATGAAAAGTATGGAATCACAATCGATTAGCAAAAACCATAAAAGCTGTCTGGATCGAATAGTGGCTGGACACCTCCATCCATGGACTTATTTTTTTGAAAATCAAGGGTTCGTATTGAAAATACCTATAAAATTTGCTATAGTAGAGCATATATGATTTAAAAAGGAGAAACGGTATGCAAAGTGGTACAACCTTGCTATTTATGCTTGCGCTAATGGTCGGAATGATGTTCTTCATGAGCCGTAGCCAAAAGAAACAATACCAAAAACGGATGGAGAGCTTGAACAAGCTTCAAAAAGGGTATGAAGTGATTACCATCGGTGGTTTGTATGGAACAGTTGATGAAGTAGACACTGAACGTAAAACCGTTGTCTTGGATGTGGATGGCGTATACCTCACATTTGAATTGACAGCTATTAAAACAGTTTTGCCAGTTTCAGAAGGAGTGACAGCTGGTGCAGTTGAAGGCGCTGGTGACTCAGATTCTATCATCGACGGTGAATAATAAGAAAGAGCGATCAAAAGGTCGCTTTTTTCATTTTTAGCTAGATGCCCCCTAGAAAAGGGGCTAGACTGCCATTTTAAGCGGATTTATGATATAATGAAGCGATAAAAACAGTGAAATAGGTAGAAAAACATGTTTCGTTTTAAAAAGAAAGAAAAATTAAGTGTTCCCTTAGAAGTGCCCAAGCACATTGGAATCATTATGGATGGGAACGGTCGTTGGGCCAAAAAACGGATGCAACCTCGTGTCTTTGGCCACAAGGCTGGCATGGAGGCTCTGCAAGAAGTAACCATCGCAGCCAAGGAGATGGGAGTGCAAGCCCTAACGGTCTATGCTTTCTCAACGGAAAACTGGACACGTCCTCAACAGGAAGTGAGCTTTATCATGAATCTTCCAGTTGAATTTTACGATCGCTTTGTTCCAGAACTTCATAGAAATAATGTGAAGATCCAGATGATTGGCGAGGTTTCCCGTCTTCCGAAGGAAACCTTAGAGGCTCTGGAAAAGGCAGAGGCGTTAACCCACTCCAATACAGGCTTGATTTTGAATTTTGCCTTGAACTATGGAGGACGGGCGGAACTGACCCAAGCAGTCAAACAAATCGCCCAGGAAGTTCTCGATGCGCACTTAAATCCAGGTGATATTTCAGAAGAGATCATTGCCAATTATTTGTATACCAGTAGTCTACCCAAGGACTTGCGAGATCCTGATCTGATTATTCGGACCAGTGGCGAGCTTCGCTTGAGTAACTTTTTACCTTGGCAAGCAGCCTACAGTGAGCTTTACTTTACCGATGTGATGTGGCCTGACTTTGGAGAAAAGGCCTTGCATGAAGCAATAGAAGAATACAGCCATCGTCATCGACGTTTTGGTGGTGTATAGGAGAGAAATAGATGAGAAAAGATTTACAGAAGCGAGTGATTTTTGGAGGAATCGCCCTAGCATTCTTTATCCCAGTTGTCCTTATGGGAGGCCTTGTGTTCCAGATTGTAGTGGGACTCATCGCTATGTTGGGTGTTCATGAATTGTTGAAGATGAAAGGTCTGCAGACTGAAACCATCGAAGGAGCCTTGGCCATGCTAGCAGCTCTTGTGTTGGCGTTGCCCTTAGAGAGTTACCTTCCCTTCTTACCAGCGGGTGGCAATTTCATCGCCTATGGCCTTTTGGTCTTATTATTGATGGGGACGACTGTCTTGGCGCAAGGCTATACCTATGACGAGGTTGTCTATCCGATTGCTTCAAGTTTTTATGTTGGATTTGGCTTCCATGCCTTGATTCAAGCACGATTAGCAGGCGTAGATAAAATTCTCTTGGCCCTCTTTATTGTTTGGGCTACGGATTCAGGGGCCTACTTTATTGGGAGCCATTTCGGTAAGAAAAAACTCTTGCCAAGAGTATCACCTAACAAGACTGTTGAAGGAAGTCTAGGCGGGATCGCTTGTGCTATCGTTGTGACGATGATCTTTATGATGCTAGATCGCACCGTTGCGGGGGATTACGGTTGGATGACCATGATTCTCTTTACCATTCTTTTCAGTATAGCAGCTCAGTTTGGTGACCTAGTTGAAAGTGCCATCAAGCGCCATTTTGGAGTGAAAGACTCTGGCCGTTTTATTCCTGGTCATGGTGGTGTCTTGGATCGATTTGATAGCTTGATTTTTGTTTTCCCATTGATGCTATTCTTTGGTCTGTTTTAAACAGAAATCATCCCATCATCAGATAAAACGAAGGAGCGTGTATGCAATTTATTGCCTTTATTATCATTTTTGGCGTCATTGTCCTGGTACATGAGTTCGGCCATTTCTATTTTGCAAAGAAATCAGGCATCCTTGTTCGCGAGTTTGCGATTGGGATGGGGCCAAAGATTTTTGCCCATGTAGGCAAAGACGGAACAGCCTATACTATTCGAATCCTTCCATTGGGGGGCTATGTCCGAATGGCAGGCTGGGGCGAAGATACGACAGAGATTAAGACAGGAACGCCTGTCAGTCTAACTTTGAACCCTGAGGGAACAGTTGTTCGGATCAACCTTTCTGGGAAAAATATCGACCAGACGGCTCTTCCCATGAATGTCACAGATTTTGATTTTGAGGATAAACTTGAAATCACAGGAATCGTCATCGAAGAGACCAAGACCTATCCTGTCCACCATGATGCGACCATCGTTGAGGAGGATGGGACAGAAGTACGGATTGCTCCTCTAGATGTGCAGTATCAAAATGCTAGTATCTGGGGACGACTCATTACCAACTTTGCTGGTCCCATGAACAACTTTATCCTGAGTATTGTCGTCTACTCTCTCCTAGCCTTTATGCGAGGAGGAGCAGTGGACTACTATAGCAACCATGTTCAGGTTGTTCCTCAAGGAGTGGTAGCTAAGGCTGGTTTGAAAGATAATGACCAGATCGTTCAGATCAATGAATATAAGGTTTCCAACTGGGATGAGTTGACAGATTCTGTCCAGAAGGCAACCCGTAACCAAGGAAAAAATCCAGAAGTAACGATTACCTATGAACGAGACGGGAAGACTCAAAAAGTGACGGTCCAACCAGAAGAAGATGGTGGACGCTATTATATCGGTGTGACCAATGCTGTCAAGACGGGCTTCCTCGATAAGCTTCTGTCAGGTGTGACAGATACTTGGTACACAGCAACTCGTATCTTAACGGCCTTGAAGGATATCCTCTTCCACTTTAGTTTGAACAAGTTGGGTGGTCCGGTAGCGATCTACAAAGCGAGTTCGCAAGCCGCGGAGCTTGGACTTCCAGCTATCCTGTCTCTGATGGCCATGTTGTCCATCAATATCGGAATCTTTAACTTGATCCCCATTCCGGCCTTGGATGGTGGAAAAATCTTGATCAATCTGATCGAGCTGGTTCGTAGAAAACCGCTGAAGCAGGAGGTAGAGACCTACTTGACCCTTGCTGGAGTGGCGGTCATGGTTATCTTGATGATTGCCGTTACTTGGAACGATATTATGAAATTATTTTTGAAATAGAAAAGGAATGAATCTGAATGAAACAAAGTAAAATGCTTATTCCAACACTTCGCGAAATGCCAAGTGATGCGCAGGTCATCAGCCACGCTTTGATGCTCCGTGCGGGTTATGTTCGTCAAGTCTCAGCAGGTGTCTATTCATACCTACCACTTGCTAACCGTGTGATCGAAAAAGCTAAGAAGATCATGCGCCAAGAATTTGATAAGATTGGTGCGGTTGAGATGTTGGCTCCAGCCCTTCTCAGTGCTGACCTTTGGCGCGAATCTGGCCGTTATGAAACTTACGGTGAAGACTTGTATAAATTGAAAAATCGTGAGAAGTCAGACTTTATCTTGGGCCCAACTCACGAAGAAACCTTCACAGCGATTGTCCGTGATTCTGTCAAGTCTTACAAGCAATTGCCACTGAATTTGTACCAAATCCAGCCTAAATACCGTGATGAAAAACGTCCACGTAATGGCCTTCTTCGTACGCGTGAATTTATCATGAAAGATGGTTATAGCTTCCACGCTAACTACGATAGTTTGGATGTAACTTATGATGAGTACAAGGCAGCCTACGAGCGTATCTTCACTCGCAGTGGTTTGGACTTCAAAGCCATCATCGGTGATGGTGGTGCCATGGGTGGTAAGGATAGCCAAGAATTTATGGCCATTACACCTTCGCGTACAGACCTTGACCGTTGGGTGGTGTTAGACAAGTCTGTTGCATCATTTGACGAGATTCCTGCAGAAGTGCAAGAAGAAATCAAGGAAGAATTGCTCAAATGGATGGTTTCTGGTGAAGACACCATTGCCTACTCAAGTGAATCAAGCTATGCAGCTAACTTGGAAATGGCAACGAACGAGTACAAACCAAGCAATCGTGTTGTGACGGAAGAAGAAGTGACTCGCGTGGAAACACCAGGTGTCAAATCGATTGATGAAGTTGCAGCCTTCTTGAATGTTTCTGAAGAGCAAACCATCAAGACCTTGGTTTATATCGCAGATGAGGAGCCAGTTGTGGCCCTACTCGTTGGCAATGACCAGCTCAATGAAGTCAAATTGAAAAACCACCTTGGAGCAGACTTCTTGGAACCTGCAACTGAGGCCGAAGTGAAGGAATTGTTGGGAGCGGACTTTGGTTCCCTTGGCCCAGTCAATCTTCCTGAAAATGTTAAAATTATCGCTGACCGCAAGGTGCAAGATAGCCGCAATGCTGTTGTGGGGGCTAACGAAGATGGCTACCACTTGACGGGTGTCAACCCAGGTCGTGACTTCACTGCGGAATATGTCGATATCCGTGAAGTGCGTGAGGGTGAAATCTCACCAGACGGACAAGGCGTTCTCAACTTTGCGCGTGGGATCGAAATTGGTCACATCTTCAAACTTGGAACTCGTTACTCAGCAAGTATGGGGGCAGATGTCTTGGACGAAAATGGCCGTGCTGTGCCAATTATCATGGGCTGTTACGGTATCGGTGTCAGCCGTCTCCTTTCAGCCGTTATGGAGCAACACGCTCGCCTCTTTGTTAACAAGACGCCTAAAGGTGAATACCGTTACGCTTGGGGCATCAACTTCCCTAAAGAATTGGCGCCGTTTGATGTGCACTTGATTCCAGTCAATGTCAAGGATGAAGCTTCTCTTGAATTGACAAGCAAGATCGAAGACCAATTGGTCAAGGCTGGCTACGAAGTCTTGGTAGACGACCGTAACGAACGTGCTGGTGTTAAATTTAGCGATAGTGACTTGATTGGTTTGCCAATCCGCATCACTGTTGGGAAGAAAGCAGCTGATGGTGTCGTAGAAGTGAAAATCAAAGCTTCAGGCGACACGATTGAAGTACATGCAGACAACCTGCTTGAAACTCTTTCTATTTTAAATAAATAAGCAACGGTAGAAGGCTAGAATTCTCAACATCCTAGCCTTCTTTTTTGTAAGCTGATCCAGCTAGCTGAAAGGATCTTCTTATAGTCGAAAAGTTAGGCGAATTATGATAAAATAAAGGCTAGTAATTCGTCAGGGAGAAATCATGTCAACTAGCTTTGAAATCTTAATGAATCAGTTGGGAATGCCTTTGGAAATGCGTGAATCAGACGCTTTTAAAGGGGCTGAAATCCAAGAGGTCATCGTCCATAAGCTCAGTCGTGTTTGGGAATTTCGTTTTGTTTTTGCCGAAATTCTTCCCATCACGATTTTTCAGGAGCTCAAAAACCGCTTGGCTGAGGAGTTTTCAAAGACAGGAAATCGAGCGGTGTTTGAGATTCAGGTAAAGAATCCAACTTTTAGTGAGGAGCTCTTGCAAGCCTATTATCAGGAGGCTTTTGAAGATGGTCCCTGTGCGAGTCAGGGCTTTAAGAGCATGTATCAACACCTACAAGTCCGCTCTCAAGGAGAAGAGTTGATCATTAGTGGCCCTTCATCTGTGGATACGGAGCACCACCGGAAAAACCATCTGCCTAATCTTGCGAGTCAATTGACCAAGTTTGGTTTTCCTCATTTCCAGTGTCGGGTCGAGGCGGATGACCAGATGACAGAAGAACTCCAGCAGGCCTTCGAGGCTGAAAAGGATCAAATCTTCCAAGCAGCTAATGAAGAAACCTTGCGGGCTATGGAGTCCTTGTCTCAAATGGCTCCACCACCAGCAGAGGAAAAACCAGCCTTTGATTTCAAGGCCAAAAAGGCTGCGGCCAAGCCCAAGCTGGATAAGGCAGAAGTCACTCCTATGATTGATATCACGACAGAAGAGAACCGCATTGTCTTTGAAGGAGTGGTCTTTGATGTTGAGCACAAGGTGACTCGGACAGGTCGGGTCTTGATCAATTTCAAGATGACCGACTATACTTCCAGTTTTTCGCTTCAAAAATGGGCTAAAAACGAAGAAGAAGCTCAGAAGTTTGACATGATCAAGAAAAACTCTTGGTTGCGGGTTCGTGGGAATATCGAGGTCAATAACTTCACACGCGATTTGACCATGAATGTCCAGGATGTCCAAGAAGTGGTCCACTACGAGCGCAAGGATCTGATGCCAGAAGGCGAGCGTCGGGTCGAGTTCCATGCCCATACCAATATGTCAACCATGGATGCCCTACCTGAGGTAGAGGAGCTAGTCGCAAAAGCAGCCAAATGGGGTCACAAAGCAGTAGCTATCACAGACCATGGAAATGTTCAGTCCTTCCCTCATGGCTATAAGGCTGCCAAGAAAGCTGGTATCCAACTCATCTATGGGATGGAAGCCAATATCGTCGAAGACCGCGTGCCGATTACCTACAATGAAGTCGACCTAGACCTTCATGAAGCAACCTATGTGGTTTTTGACGTGGAAACGACGGGACTTTCAGCGATTTACAATGATTTGATTCAGGTTGCCGCATCTAAAATGCATAAGGGCAATATCATTGCTGAATTTGATGAGTTCATCAATCCAGGTCATCCTATCTCTGCCTTTACAACGGACCTGACAGGCATTACCGATGATCATGTTCGCAATGCCAAACCCTTGAAACAAGTCCTAGAGGAGTTTCAGGAATTCTGTCAGGATGCGGTTTTGGTTGCCCATAATGCCACCTTTGACGTGGGCTTCATGAATGCCAACTATGAGCGTCATGGCCTTCCAAAAATCACTCAGCCAGTGATTGATACGTTAGAGTTCGCGCGTAACCTTTATCCAGAGTACAAGCGTCATGGTTTGGGTCCCTTGACCAAGCGCTTCGGCGTTGCCTTGGAGCACCACCACATGGCCAACTATGACGCGGAAGCGACGGGTCGCTTGCTCTTTATCTTTATCAAGGACGTCGCAGAAAAACATGGCGTGACCAATCTAGCCAAGTTGAATGTGGATCTAATTAGTCCAGATTCCTATAAAAAGGCACGGGTCAAACACGCGACCATCTATGTCAAGAACCAGACCGGCTTGAAAAACATGTTCAAATTGGTCTCTCTTTCCAATACTCAATATTTTGAGGGTGTTCCTCGGATTCCGCGGACAGTTTTAGATGCCCATCGAGAAGGGTTGATCCTGGGATCTGCTTGTTCTGAAGGAGAAGTCTTTGATGCGGTTGTCTCTCAAGGAGTTGACGCAGCAGTCGAAGTAGCCAAGTACTATGACTTTATTGAGGTGATGCCTCCAGCCATCTATGCCCCCCTCATTGCCAAAGAGCAGGTTAAGGACATGGACGAGCTCCAGACCATCATCAAGAGCTTGATTGAGGTGGGAGATTGCCTTGGCAAGCCGGTCCTCGCGACAGGAAATGTCCACTACCTTGAGCCTGAGGAAGAGATCTATCGAGAAATTATTGTCCGCAGTCTCGGGCAAGGGGCTATCATCAACCGGACTATCGGCCATGGAGAAAACGCTCAACCAGCCCCTCTGCCAAAAGCTCATTTCCGCACAACCAATGAAATGCTGGATGAATTTGCCTTTCTAGGGGAAGATTTAGCACGAAAATTGGTCATTGAAAATACCAATGCTCTGGCAGAAATCTTTGAACCCGTTGAAGTGGTTAAAGGAGACTTGTATACCCCATTTATTGACAAGGCCGAAGAAACAGTTGCCGAATTGACCTATCAGAAGGCTTTTGAAATCTATGGCAATCCGCTACCTGATATTGTTGATTTGCGGATTGAAAAAGAATTGACCTCTATCCTGGGGAATGGCTTCGCCGTGATCTATCTGGCTTCCCAGCTCTTGGTGCATCGCTCCAATGAACGGGGTTACTTGGTGGGTTCACGGGGATCCGTCGGATCCAGTTTCGTAGCGACCATGATTGGGATTACCGAGGTCAATCCGCTCTCGCCTCACTATGTCTGTGGCCAGTGCCAGTACAGTGAGTTTATCACCGATGGTTCTTATGGTTCAGGCTTTGATATGCCCAATAAGGACTGTCCAAACTGTGGACACCAGCTTAGCAAAAACGGCCAAGATATTCCGTTCGAGACCTTCCTTGGTTTTGATGGGGACAAGGTACCCGATATCGATTTGAACTTCTCAGGGGAAGACCAGCCGAGTGCCCACTTGGATGTCCGGGATATCTTTGGAGAAGAATACGCCTTCCGGGCAGGAACAGTAGGTACGGTTGCGGCCAAGACGGCCTATGGGTTTGTCAAGGGCTATGAGCGTGATTTTGGCAAGTACTACCGAGATGCCGAGGTAGAACGTCTGGCCCAAGGTGCCGCTGGGGTCAAACGGACGACCGGTCAGCACCCAGGGGGAATCGTTGTTATTCCTAACTACATGGATGTCTATGACTTCACCCCTGTTCAGTATCCAGCAGATGATATGACAGCCGAATGGCAAACCACTCACTTTAACTTCCACGATATCGATGAGAACGTCCTCAAGCTCGATGTCCTGGGACACGATGATCCGACCATGATTCGCAAACTTCAGGACTTATCAGGCATTGATCCAAACGATATTCCTATGGATGATCCTGGTGTCATGGCTCTCTTCTCAGGGACCGATATCTTAGGAGTCACACCGGAGCAAATCGGTACCTCAACCGGTATGCTGGGTATCCCAGAGTTTGGGACCAACTTTGTTCGGGGAATGGTGGATGAGACGCATCCAACCACCTTTGCCGAGTTGCTTCAGCTGTCAGGGCTGTCTCACGGTACCGATGTATGGTTGGGAAATGCCCAAGACTTGATCAAGGCGGGAATTGCCGACTTATCGACCGTTATCGGATGTCGGGACGACATCATGGTTTACCTCATGCACGCTGGCCTAGATCCAAAAATGGCCTTTACCATCATGGAGCGGGTGCGGAAAGGCATGTGGCTCAAGATTCCTGAAGAAGAGCGTAATGGCTATATCGAGGCCATGAAGGCTAACAATGTACCAGAATGGTACATCGAGTCTTGTGGAAAAATCAAGTACATGTTCCCTAAAGCCCATGCGGCAGCCTACGTTATGATGGCCTTACGGGTGGCTTACTTTAAGGTTCACCATCCGCTCTACTATTACTGTGCTTACTTCTCAATCCGTGCCAAGGCCTTTGATATCAAGACTATGGGTGCAGGCCTAGAAGCCGTGAAAGCGCGTATGAAGGAGATTGCTGAAAAACGCAAGAACAACGAAGCTTCCAATGTGGAGATTGACCTCTACACAACTCTTGAAATTGTCAATGAGATGTGGGAGCGTGGCTTCAAGTTTGGGAAGCTAGACCTCTATCGCAGTGATGCGACGGAATTCATCATCGATGGAGATACCCTTATCCCACCATTTGTCGCCATGGATGGATTGGGAGAAAACGTCGCCAAGCAGATTGTGCGAGCTCGGAAAGAAGGAGAATTCCTCTCTAAAACAGAGTTACGCAAACGTGGTGGCGTCTCCTCAACCTTGGTAGAAAAGATGGATGAGATGGGAATTCTTGGCAATATGCCTGAGGATAATCAGTTGAGTTTGTTTGATGATTTGTTCTAATTTAAAGTCAACTTGTTCAAATAAGCCGACTAAGTTTCATCTAATTAAGACTTAACAGTAAAACCAGTAGAGATGATTTTTTATGATTTTCATTTCTACTGGTTTTTAGATATGATAGAGTATAAGTAAGTTTTTATCCAAAGATTATAACTTTAGGAAGTTATATATTGAAATTATCAAAAATGATTGCTATAAATTACTAATAATGATACTCTCAAACAAGAGTAAGCTTAACGGAAGTAGTGTTTGCTATACCTTAATAACTTTTCGATATGGAATGGAGATAAGTATGATTTTAGGTGAAACTTATAGGAAAATAAGAGAAGAAAAGGGGATTTCTATTTCTTCGTTAGCAGGTGCTGAAATTTCAAAATCTCAAATATCTAGATTTGAATTAGGAGAAACAGAGATTTCTGTCTTTAAGTTATTGTATCTTCTTGAAAGAATAGGAGTAACACTAGAAGAATTTCTGCTTATCTGTAATCATTATCAACCTTCGGATTTTAATACCTTAATAGCTTCTGTTAAACAGGCTGCATATAATGAAGATGCTCAAGCATTACTAGATATGGTAGAGAAAGAAATAGAACTTTTTCATGGGACAAATTCTCATTACCATAAATTAAATGCTATTTTCATTGAAAGTATTGTTTCGGGAATGGATAAGAATCATCAATTGAGTCGTCAAGACGCCTCTTATCTTACAAACTATTTATTTTCTGTTGAAAACTGGGGTTATTACGAAACGCTCATCCTTGGAAATTGCTGTCGTGTTCTATCTCCAGATTTATTATTTAGATATGCCAAAGAGACGCTCAACAAAGGGAAGTTGTATAGTTCTATACCTAGAAATAGACAATCTCTCATTCAACTACTTCTCAATTCTTTGATTATAATGATTGAGAACGACTTATATGAGGAATCTTTATTTTTAAAACAGGCTACGAAGAATATATTAGCGGATTCCACAGATTTTTTTGAACAAACTATTTTGCTGTATTTAGATGGATATTTGGAACTGAAATTCTATCATATTCAAAAATCACTTTTAAAAATCGAAGAAGCTTTAAAAATTTTCGAACTCTTCAATAAAACAATCTACAAAAATTACAAAGAATACTTTGAGAAACACATCATTCATTTAGTAGACTAGGCCATTTATCTATAAGGTAATAACGTGATCAAACTCTTCCAATATTTTTGGATTTTGATCATGAGTAATGACAATAACAATTGCATCTTTAATGGATAGAATGTAGTCCATCATTGCTTTGGCTTTTATTGGATCAAGGTTGCTTGTAGGTTCGTCAAATATATATACAGAATATGGTTTGACTAAAAACCTAGCTAAATCAATTCGTTGCTTTTCTCCTTCTGAAATACTTTGACCTGATTGAGATAGACACTTATTAAGAAATTCTTCATTAAATCCTAAGGCTTTTCTTAATTTTTCAGTTAAATAAAGATTTCTGGATAGTTTGATATTCTCTAGGACATTTCCTTCAATCAGAAAATCATTTTTTTGCACAAATGCAATATCTTTATATAACTCCTCTGAGGAAATATCAATATTCTGTTTTCCGTTGATTTGTATTTCCCCATCATAAAGATTTTTGGAATAATAATTTAGTATTAATTTTACTAAAGTTGTTTTCCCAGCTCCCGAAGCACCGATAATTGCATAGTGTTTGCCTTTTTTAAATTCATAGGAAAAATGATCAAATAATATTTTATTTTCAATTTCATAATGTAATTGGCTAATAGAAATGGTCGAAATGTTATCACAATCAATTGTACTTATTTTATGGAAAATTTCATGATTTGTCTCATATAGATTTTCTTGGATATTATCAATAATGGACTTGCTACTGCTGATTAAATTTTTATTGTAAAGAATAGATTGTAATGGAGCAAAAACACCGTTTAATAATTGAATACTTGCTACGAGTAATCCAATAGTCAGTAAGTTATTTCTTACAAAAAAGATACCAGCGACCATACAGGATAGTTGAGAGCCAAAACTTAGTAAAATTCCAGTAGTTGAAGCTAAGTCTTTTAAGAATTGATATGTTTTTCTGGACTCTTCAAATTCTAAACTGATTCCCTGAATTTTTTCTTGGGTCCAACTTTGAATATTTAATAACTTAATTTGTTCAAAACCATTAATAAAGTTTGTCATTTTTGACAAATAGTGATTATTTTGTAGAGAATAATTATTAGTTGATTTAGTCATTAACTTTCCAGGAATTTGTGATAGAAAAACCGTTATACTTGACAATAAAAGAAAGACTAATGCTAATCGCCATTCTATATAAATAATAGCAACCACACTCATGATAAGGCTCCCTAAATTTGCAATTAGAGAGATTTTAGGGATTAATAAATTTTCTTGAATAAGCTCACTGTTTTTGGTGATATTATTTAAGAAATCTGAATGGTTACGGTTGTCAATTTGGTTAAATTCACGCGATAAATAATGTAATAAGAGACGCATTTTTAGATCTAAAATAACTTTTTTTACATATTGGTTTTTAAGATAGGAATAGGAACAAGAAATCAAGAACCACAGTAAAATCGAACCTACAGAAATAGTGATATGAAAGAGTAATCCACTATTTGAATTAGATATACTATCAAGTATTCTTCCTAATTGCAGAGAGAAGAATGTCATTAAAAGTGCACTTGTTAGACTTAATAAAATGAGCAAGAAATATAGTAATTTATATTGTTTCGTAATCTGGTTCATATTTTTCACCTCTTAATCTATGATAGCAACATTATATTCTAAAACTAAAACTCAGACTGAGATCTCCCATATTTGGGACATTAATTTTATTTCTTTACTATATTTTGGCTTATAGACATCCGTTGTATATCCAATAGATTTACAATAGCCTTCTTTTTTGTTACAATAATCAATAGAAAGAAGGTGAGAGTATGTCTAAGACGAGCATGAGTATTCGTTTGGATAGTGAGGTTAAGGAGCAGGCTCAACAGGTTTTTAACCATTTAGGGATGGATATGACTACAGCCATCAACATTTTCCTCCGTCAGGCTATTCAATATCAGGGTCTACCGTTTGATGTAAAGATAGATGAAAACAGGAAATTGCTTCAAGTGGTCACGGATGTAGAGCAAAATAGGAATATGAGTCGGTCTTTTGAATCTGTCTCAGACTTGATGGAGGACTTGCGTGCTTAAGATTCGCTATCATAAACAGTTTAAAAAAGATTTTAAGTTGGCAATGAGGCGTGGATTGAAAGCAGATTTGTTAGAAGAAGTCTTGCATTTTCTGATTCAAGAAAAAGAACTTCCTGTCAGATATCGTGACCATCAACTGACCAACTCCAAGCATTTTCAAGGTGTTCGTGAGTGTCATATTCAGCCGGATTGGCTTTTGGTGTATAAAGTGGACAAGGATGAATTGATTTTAAACTTGCTGAGGACAGGAAGTCATAGTGATTTGTTTTGATGGATTCAACGATCCTCGCTCGATTTGAGGTTGATTAATGATGGAAAAGAAAAAAAGAGCAACACCCTGGAAGTCAGGGAAAGTCATTTCCATTCGCCTACGAAATGGTGTTTATGTCTTAGCACAAATGGTGCGAGAGCCCTATCTGGTATTTTTTAACCATTTTAAGGAGAAAAATAGCTGGAAGGGAGTGACCTTGAAAGAGGAGAATATTCTCTTTTGTAAAGCAGTCACTCGTCAGTTTCTACGCTCTAGTCCTGTAACGATTGTCAAAGATCTTGACCCTCTCTTAGATTATCGGCTGCCTAAAGAATGGATTTATAGCCATATGGGAGGGCATCCGATTACGGTTTCGGTGAAGGGACGAGAGCGCCAAGTAGCTGGTTTTGGCCAACGGCTTTCCTTGGTTCAAGCGGATAAAGATTGTGGACTACCAGAGGATAATCCTCTAATGGGCCTTTTCCAAGCCTATATCCTACCAGACATCCAAGAGCAAGATTGGGAGCGGGTCGGTCAGGCTGAGCTCATGTCACTTGAAGTCTTTCCGACGCTCAATGAACGTCTCTATCTCTGCTTTCTCCATGGGAAAAATGTGAATCCAGAGCAAGATATTTCTTTAGGAAAACCCTTGCCCGATGATTATGAAACTTATCTCGATATTCTTACCAATAGCCCAGAGGCACGAGGCCTTTATCTAGGTGAGGAGGATGCTAAGAAAGGAATAGAACGATGAGAGTAAAAATTTTTGCAGAAGACAAACCTGCTCAAAAAACATTTAGCTATCAATTAGAGCTAGATAATGATACCATTTTAAAAGTCACTGGCTTGGTCTGCTCCACTGTCGTGGTAGCAAACCTCTTGTCACTCTTAAAGGATTAATATAGAAAAGGATTGAACATGGTTTTACCAAATTTTAAAGAAAACTTAGAAAAATACGCAAAATTGTTGGTGGCGAACGGCATCAACGTGCAACCTGGCCATACCTTGGCTTTGAGCATCGATGTGGAGCAAAGAGAATTGGCCCACTTAATTGTGAAGGAAGCCTATGCCTTGGGGGCCCACGAAGTCATTGTCCAATGGGCAGATGATTTTACTACCCGGGAAAAATTCCTCCATGCACCGATGGATCGCTTGGACAATGTACCTGACTACAAGATTGCAGAGATGAATTACCTCTTGGAACACAAGGCCAGTCGTTTGGGTGTCCGTTCTTCTGATCCAGGTGCCTTGAACGGCGTCGATGCAGAGAAACTTTCTGCTTCTGCCAAGGCTTTGGGAATGGCCATGAAACCAATGCGCATCGCTACTCAATCCAACAAGGTCAGCTGGACCGTTGCTGCAGCAGCTGGTTTAGAATGGGCGAAAAAGGTCTTCCCAAATGCGGCGAGTGACGAAGAAGCAGTGGATCTCCTATGGGATCAAATCTTCAAGACCTGCCGGGTTTACGAAGAAGATCCAGTCAAGGCTTGGGAAGAGCATGCAGCTATTCTCAAGAGCAAGGCAGATACACTTAATAAAGAACAATTCTCAGCCCTTCATTACACAGCGCCAGGCACCGATTTGACCCTTGGTTTGCCGAAAAACCACGTTTGGGAATCTGCCGGGGCTATCAATGCTCAAGGCGAAGGTTTCTTGCCAAATATGCCGACAGAAGAGGTCTTCACAGCTCCTGACTTCCGTCGTGCAGAAGGTTATGTAACATCTACAAAACCACTTAGTTACAATGGGAACATTATCGAAGGCATCAAAGTGACCTTTGAAAATGGAGAAATCGTAGATATCACAGCTGAAAAGGGCGATCAAGTCATGAAAGATTTGGTCTTCAAAAACAAGGGAGCGCGTGCCTTGGGGGAATGTGCCCTCGTACCAGATCCAAGCCCAATTTCCCAATCAGGCATTACCTTCTTTAACACCCTCTTTGATGAAAATGCCTCTAACCACTTGGCCATCGGGGCAGCCTATGCAACTAGTGTAGAAGGTGGTGCAGAGTTTACAGAAGAAGAACTCGAAGCAGCCGGCCTCAACCGCTCAGACGTCCACGTTGACTTCATGATCGGCTCAAGCCAAATGGATATCGACGGCATCCGTGAGGATGGAACACGCGTCCCAGTCTTCCGCAACGGAGATTGGGCAATATAGGGAGCAGGACAGAAATCGGTAACTCGAAGAGTTTGATTTCGTAGTCCTGCCCCCGCCCAGTTGATTAGGAAGTACGAGTACCGCAGGTAGGAGTAGTTCCAATCAACCACTGCTCAGAGAGACAGAAATCAGTAACTCGAAGAGTTTGATTTCTACCTCGCTTTTTGAATTCAAGGCTCGGGCAAAAAAGGTCCACAGGACCTTTTTAGTGCCCCCGCCCAGTTGATTAGGAAGTGCTAGTACAGCAGGTAGGATTAGTTCCAATCAACCACTGCGCCGAGAGACAGAAATCGGTAGACGCAGTCTCGATTTCTTCCTCGTTTTTTGGATTTAAGGCTCGGGCAAAAAAGGTCCCCCCACCCAGTTGATTAGGAAGGGCCTTACTTGGAGCTGTTCTTGGTGCAACAGGGATGGGTCTCAAAGGACGGAAAGAAGACTAATCAGCCCCCCGATTGAACTAAGTTTTTCTATTTTCCAGAGATGGAAAAGGAAAGACTTGGTTCTTTTTTTGACTTCTAAACTGTACCCGGACAGTCATGGCTTTTCTGCCTTGTTCAGCTTGGATGAACTTGATAAAATAAAAACATGACACGATACAAAGCAACTATTTCTTACGATGGAACGCTATTTGCAGGTTTCCAACGCCAACCGCATGCGCGTAGTGTACAAGAAGAAATCGAGAAGACCTTAATGCGTCTGAATCAAGGAAATCCCGTGACCATCCATGGCGCGGGCCGGACGGATGCAGGCGTCCATGCCCTTGGGCAGGTCATCCATTTTGATCTCCCTCAGCCACGGGATGAGGAGAAGCTCCGCTTTGCCCTCGATACCCAGACCCCAGAGGATATTGATTTCATCCGGGTGGAGCAAGTAGCAGATGACTTTCACTCACGTTACAAGAAGCACAGCAAGACTTACGAATTCATCGTGGATTATGGTCGCCCCAAGAACCCCATGATGCGCCACTATGCCACCCACTATCCCTACCCCTTGGATGTGGCCAAGATGCAAGCAGCCATCCAAAAGTTGGAGGGGACCCATGATTTCACTGGATTTACTGCTTCGGGTACCAGTGTGGAAGACAAGGTTCGCACGATTACAGAGGCTCGCTTGGTTGAGGACGAGGCAAATCATCGCCTTCTCTTTACCTTTTCAGGTAATGGCTTTCTCTACAAGCAAATCCGCAATATGGTGGGAACCTTGCTAAAGATTGGCAATGGACGAATGCCGGTAGAGCAAATTGAATTGATTTTAGAAAAAAAGGACCGCAATCTAGCAGGTCCTACAGCAGCGCCAAATGGCTTATATTTAAAGGAGATTCGGTATGAGTAATGAATTGATTCTAGCTATTTCAGGAAATGATATTTTTAGTGGAGGAGGTCTTCACGCAGACCTTGCGACCTATACGACCAACAAACAGCATGGTTTTGTAGCAGTGACTTGTTTGACCGCTATGACCGAGCATGGTTTTGAAGTGATTCCAGTGGATCCGACGACCTTTGCTCAACAGCTCAGCTCTCTCAAAGACGTTCCTTTTTCTGCTATTAAACTCGGCCTCTTGCCAAATGTTGAAGTGGCAGATTTAGCCCTGGACTATGTCAAAGCCCATGCAGGTATCCCTGTGGTGCTGGATCCTGTCTTGGTCTGCAAGGAAACCCATGATGTGGAAGTGTCAGCCCTTCGATACGAATTGATCAAGTTCTTCCCTTATGTGACCATCATCACACCAAACTTACCAGAGGCTGAGATCTTGACCCAAAGCAAGATTCAATCGCTCGATGATATGAAGGAGGCTGCTCGTAAGCTCCATGAATTGGGAGCAGCGACTGTCGTGGTCAAAGGGGGCAATCGCCTCAACAAGGAAAAAGCCATCGATGTCTTTTATGATGGCCAAGACTTTACGGTCTTCGAAGAAGACGTTTTAGAAAAGAATAATACAGGAGCTGGTTGTACCTTTGCCTCTAGCCTTGCAAGCCAGTTAGTTCAAGGGAAGGCAACGTTAGAAGCTGTTAAGGCTTCAAAAGCGTTCGTCTACCAAGCCATTCAAAAATCAGATCAATATGGAGTAGTTCAATATGACCAATAACCGTACCCAAGTAATCGCGCATTTAGCCATTTTAACCGCCTTGACAGTTGTGCTGGGCTATTACACCAAGTTGCCAACTCCAACCGGGATGGTGACCTTGCTGGATTTAGGCGTTTATTTTACCGCCTTTTATCTGGGGCGCAAAGAAGGAGCAGTGGTCGGTGGTCTTGGAGCCTTTCTCTTAGACCTCCTCTCTGGCTATCCTCAATGGATGTTCTTTAGTCTCTTGTTCCACGGAGCTCAAGGCTACTTTGCTGGCTTTAAAGGAAAAGCCCGTTACATCGGTCTGCTTCTAGGAACGGTTATCATGGTAGGCGGCTATGCCCTAGCATCAGCGCTCTTTTTAGGAAATACCTGGGTAGCGGCCATTGAAGAGGTTCCTCATAATCTGGTTCAAAACTTCGTTGGGATGGCTCTGGGATATGCTCTGTACCATTTCTTGCCAAAGAAGGGGAATTAGAGGATGGAGTTAGAGCAAATAAAAAGAGAAACCCAGGAGATTTTGCTGGATCTTTTATCCAAGGCCAATCTGCATCAGGGACAAATCCTCGTATTAGGCCTGTCCACCAGTGAAGTCGCTGGCGCAAGTATCGGGAAGAACTCAAGCCTAGAGATTGGACAAGCCATTGTGAAAACCATCCTAGATACCCTAACTCCCAAAGGGATTTACTTAGCTGTCCAAGGATGTGAGCATCTTAACCGCGCTCTGGTGGTCGAACGTGAACTAGCAGAAAAGAAAGACTTAGAAATCGTCAATGTACTACCGAGCCTCCATGCGGGTGGTGCTGGACAGTTGGCAGCCTTCGGTTATATGAAAGACCCAGTCGAAGTTGAATTTATCACAGCTCAGGCTGGTTTGGATATTGGAGATACCTCTATCGGCATGCATGTCAAGCATGTGCAAGTACCCGTTCGTCCAGTCTTGAAAGAACTGGGTGGTGCTCATGTAACGGCTCTAGCGAGTCGTCCGAAGTTAATCGGTGGGGCGCGTGCTTCTTACCAAGAAGATTCGCTTCGGAAGTCCTAATAGGAAGGAAACTAGTTCAGGCATGGACTAGTTTTTTTGTTCCGTGACAAATTTTGAGATAGGAAAGAGATTTTTAATCTTTGGGTCTCCAGAAACCACTATAAGATTCTTCTAAAAAGAAGCAGTTTCCACAAAACCAAGATGCCCAAAAACTTGCATTTTCGAAGTTTTATGGTAAAATTATTAGGAATGACTATATTATTTTAAGGAGAGACAGAATGTCTGTATCATTTGAAAACAAAGAAACAAACCGCGGAGTATTGACTTTTACCATCAGTCAAGACCAAATTAAACCAGCTTTAGATCGCGTGTTTGAATCTGTTAAGAAAAACTTGAACGTACCAGGATTCCGTAAAGGTCACCTTCCACGTCCAATCTTCAACCAACGTTTTGGTGAAGAATCACTCTATCAAGATGCTTTGAACGATCTTCTTCCAGCAGCTTATGAAGCAGCAGTAAAAGAAGCGGGTCTTGAAGTGGTTGCTCAACCAACTTTTGACGTTGTATCAATGGAAAAAGGTCAAGACTGGACATTGACAGCAAATGTTGTTACAAAACCAGAAGTAAAATTGGGTGCTTACAAAGACCTTGAAGTATCTGTAGAAGTTTCTAAAGAAGTAACAGATGAAGATGTTGATGCACGTATCGAACGCGAACGCAACAACTTGGCTGAATTGGTAATCAAAGAAGGACCAGCAGCTGAAGGTGATACTGTTGTGATCGACTTTGTAGGTTCTGTTGACGGTGTTGAGTTTGACGGAGGAAAAGGAGATAACTTCTCACTTGGACTTGGTTCAGGTCAATTCATCCCAGGTTTTGAAGACCAATTGGTTGGACACTCAGCTGGTGAAACAGTTGATGTCATCGTAACTTTCCCAGAAAACTACCAAGCAACTGACCTTGCAGGTAAAGAAGCAAAATTCGTGACAACTATCCACGAAGTAAAAGCAAAAGAAGTACCAGCTCTTGACGATGAATTGGCAAAAGACATAGATGAAGAAGTTGAAACTCTTGCTGAATTGAAAGAAAAATACCGCAAAGAGTTGGCTGAAGCGAAAGAAGAAGCTTATAAAGATGCAGTTGAGTCAGCAGCAATTGACCTTGCAGTAGAAAATGCAGAAATCGTTGACCTTCCTGAAGAAATGATTCACGAAGAAGTACACCGTGCTGTAAATGAATTCCTTGGAAACATGCAACGTCAAGGAATCTCTCCAGACATGTACTTCCAAATCACTGGAACAACTCAAGAAGATCTTCACAAGCAATATGAAGCAGACGCAGCAGCACGTACTAAGACAAACCTTGTCGTAGAAGCAGTTGCCAAAGCAGAAGGTTTCGAAGCAACTGACGAAGAAGTAACTGCAGAAATCGAACAATTGGCAGCAGACTACAACATGCCAGTTGAACAAGTTCGTAGCTTGCTTTCACCAGAAATGTTGAAACACGACATCGCTGTGAAGAAAGCTGTCGAAGTGATCACAAGCACTGCGAAAGTAAAATAAAAAGACGATCTTCCATCTTGATGGAAACAAGTCATAAGAAGAAAAGCTGAGGCCATGTGTCCCGGCTTTTCTCTTCTTCTTGGCGCGGAATTTTCCTTTGACGAAAGGGGAAAATTATCGTACAATAGAGTGTAACGATAAATGATGTATTCTAGGGGTATCCTCTTTTTTAATGAAAAAGAGTGTTGCCTTGAGATAAAAATGAAGGAGATCTACCTTGGAATTAGAAGTATTTGCTGGACAAGAAAAAAGTGAACTTTCAATGATTGAAGTAGCCCGTGCGATTTTGGAGTCACGTGGCCGTGATCATGAAATGTATTTCAATGACCTGGTCAATGAAATTCAAAACTACCTCGAAAAATCAAACAGTGAAATTCGTGAAGCTCTTCCCTTGTTCTATACGGAATTAAATGTGGACGGAAGCTTTATCCCACTAGGAGACAACAAATGGGGACTTCGCTCATGGTATGCGATCGATGAGGTAGATGAAGAAATCATCGCTCTTGAAGAAACAGATGAAGATGAAGAGCCTAAGAAACGTAAGAAAAAACGTGTCAACGCCTTTATGGATGGAGACGAAGACGCGATCGATTACAATGCGGATGATCCAGAAGACGAAGATGTCTATGAAGCAGATCCAGCACTTACTTACGATGATGAAAACCCAGAAGATGAGAAGGATGAAGTGGAAGCCTATGATGCTGAAATTAATGAAATCTCACCAGATGAGTTGGATGAAGAAGTTGAGTTAAGTGACGAAGAAGACGAAGAAGAGTCTTACGAAGAAGAAGAATAATCCAAAGAGGCTGGGACAAAATTCCTAGCCTCTTTCTATGTTTATTTGGATTGTCGAGCAAGACGCAGTGGTTGAGTGGGCTCTACTACGCTGATTTCATCAGCTTTTACAGCCCTACTCAACTGTGCGGAGGTGGGACGACGAAATCGAATTCTAACGAATTACCGATTTCTGTCCCACTCTCTTTCTTTACTTGAAGAACGCTTCAAGGAGGAGTATAATAAGGGTGTAAGACTGATGTAGCGTAGAAGGAGGAAGGGCATATGGACTGGATACTTGATCAAAGTTTGGTGGATTTGGGGATTGAGACGGTCGTGATTGGAGTGGCCAAACAGGTGGATCCGCAAGCTCCCCTATCTGCAGATTTTTTATCTAAAAAGAAGGAGATGGAAGCTTGGGCCTTGAATTGTGATCTCAGCTCGGTGAAAGAGGAGGCAGTTGTACAAGGCTATATGGAATTGTTGAAGGAAGTGGGACGAAGTGTCAAGAAGAACCCGCCGACTATTCTTGCTTTGATTAAGAATATCCAAAGTCGTGGCTTCCTTCCGACGATCAATAGTGTGATTGATATTTATAATGTTGAATGTCTCCGTTCCTTTCTAGCCATTGGAGGGCATGATCTGGATAAAATCCAGGAACCAATCGAGTTTACGATTAGTCAAAGAGAGGATACCTTTTTGCCCATCTTATCAACAGAAAAGCATGTTAGTGAAACCGATCCGGTCTACCGAGATCAAGAGGGTATTATGGCCTGGCTAGATGTGAGAGATGGTGAGCGCTATAAGATGGAGGAGACTACCCGCAATGCCCTCTTTATCATCCAGGGAAACAGAGCGACCTCTGTAGAGATGCGCTTGGAAGCACTGGAGCGGATTAGAGAAGATTTGTCCTCTTGCATGCCTGATTTAGAATTTGAAAAATATCTGGTTACCCCCAGTGAGACAATTCCAGTCCCTTAAAGGAGCCCTTCTGTAATAGGGATGAATCCTCATTTGAACAGGAGAGACAAGTGAAGTAGCCGACACTCTTCTTGACCTGTGAGAATCTGCAAACTTTGAAAAAAGTTTGAAAAAAATCTTGACAAGAAAGTAGAAGATTGATATACTAGTAAGGTACTCAATCGCGGGGATGGCGGAATTGGCAGACGCGCAGGACTAAGGATCCTGTGACCGCTTTAGGTCGTGAGGGTTCAAGTCCCTCTCTCCGCATCGGATGATCAAGACAGCTTCGGCTGTCTTTTTTGTTTTTCATTTAGGAGAAAGATTGCTTGAAAGAGAAGAAAACGCTTTAAAGCTTCAGGAAAAGCTAGCATTTTCAATGAAAAAGTGATAAAATAAACAATGTAAGTGGTTTAACCACAATAAATTAGAGGAGGCCTACTACTAATGGCAATCGTTTCAGCAGAAAAATTTGTCCAAGCAGCTCGTGACAATGGTTACGCAGTTGGTGGATTTAACACAAACAACCTTGAGTGGACTCAAGCTATCTTGCGTGCAGCAGAAGCTAAAAAAGCTCCAGTTTTGATCCAAACTTCTATGGGTGCTGCTAAATACATGGGTGGTTACAAAGTAGCTCGCAACATGATCGCTAACCTTGTTGAAGCAATGGGTATCACTGTACCAGTTGCAATCCACCTTGACCATGGTCACTACGAAGATGCTCTTGAGTGTATCGAAGTTGGTTACACTTCAATCATGTTCGACGGATCACACCTTCCAGTTGAAGAAAACCTTAAATTGGCGAAAGAAGTTGTAGAAAAAGCTCACGCTAAAGGTATCTCAGTTGAAGCTGAAGTTGGTACAATCGGTGGTGAAGAAGATGGTATCGTTGGTAAAGGTGAATTGGCACCAATCGAAGATGCTAAAGCAATGGTTGCTACAGGAATCGACTTCTTGGCAGCAGGTATTGGTAACATCCACGGTCCATACCCAGCAAACTGGGAAGGTCTTGACCTTGACCACTTGAAGAAATTGACAGAAGCTCTTCCAGGATTCCCAATCGTATTGCACGGTGGTTCAGGTATCCCTGATGAGCAAATCAAAGAAGCTATCAAACTTGGTGTTGCGAAAGTTAACGTTAACACTGAGTGCCAAATCGCATTCGCTAACGCAACTCGTCAATTCGTACGTGAATACGATGCAAACGAAGCAGAATACGACAAGAAGAAACTCTTCGACCCACGTAAATTCTTGAAACCAGGATTCGAAGCAATCACAGCTTCAGTTGAAGAACGTATCGACGTATTTGGTAGCGAAAACAAAGCTTAATCTTGCTTGAAACGTTATTAACCAGAGGTTTATCCATAAGGATAAGCCTTTTTTTGATTTTACATTGATTTTTTCTAACTAATGGTAAATGAATAAAATAGTAAGATAAAATTAATTCGAAGTTACATACAAATGTTAATATATTTACTTCTGTGATGAGTTGTGATAAAATGAAATCAGTTTTAGGTATATAGGAGGTAGTGTGAATATGAAAAACACTAAATTATTGTTAACAGTTTTAATAGCTGGATCGTTGCTAACGGCTTGTCATACAAATAATGTATCGAAAGATACTACTTTGCCTGAAAAAAATCCAACTGTAAAATCAGATTCTACATCTAAGTCTAAAAAGAGTTCATCAGTGAAAGATGTTACAAAAGAGAGTTCGAGTGTAGAGGAGATGAATTCGTTGGCAAAACAATCGAAATCAACTGAGGAAATTTACGCAACTGGAGATATTGTTGTAGGGGAGAATGGTGATGTAAAACCTGGGATTTATGATTTGGAAATAACAGGAGGTTCAGGAAATATTTTCGGTAATAGGAAGAATCATCTTATGTTGTTTATAAATTGGTTAGGAGGTGCACCAGGCACTTCTGTAGACTATCCCTCAAAAATCAGAATAATTTTATTTGAAGGAGATTCATTAGAACTAAAAAGTATCTCTAAAGTTAAATTTACTGCTGTTCCTGCCCAAGTACAAATGACTAATGAATTAGGAATTGGTGAGTATGTCGTAGGTCGCGATATAAAAGCTGGCACATATAAATTGACTACAAATGTAAAAATGGATCCTCAATTTGATAATTTAGGTTGGACAGTTGATATTTATAATATTTCAACAAAAAAGACGAAAGAACAAACTTTAACTCCTGGTAATCAAGATGTTGTTGTGAAGCTAGAAGACGGTGATATAATTTCAACTAGTTTATATAATACAGATCAGGATGTACCAAGTGATGATGCTAGATTAATTTTCACTGAATATAAATAGATTAATAATTAACCAGAGGTTTATCCGTAAGGATAAGCCTTTTTGATTTCTCTTTTTCTAAGAAATGTTTGTTTCAAACAAATAATGATTGCGATTCTGACAGTTTAAGGTTATAATAAACAAAAACGAAGCAAGTAGGTAGGAAATGAAAAAACAGGAAAGACTGAATGAGATCATCAATCTGGTCAATAAGGCTGGAACCGTTTATGTTCAAGACATCATGGAAAGTATGCAGGTGTCGGATATGACTGTCCGTCGGGATTTGATTGAATTGGAAAAGCAAGGGCTCCTTATTCGGGTTCGAAATGGAGCCAAAAGTAACCAATTCCTCCCTTCACGAGAGCTTCCCCATGAAGAGAAGTTACTCAAGAATATTCTGGCTAAGCGTGAGGTGGCGAAGAAAGCTAGCGAACTGATAAAAGAAGGTGAGAGTATCTTCCTTGGGCCGGGGACCTCTGTTGAGGTCCTTTCCGAAGCCATTAATAATAAGGAATTGCGTGTGGTGACCAACTGTCTGCCGATTTTCCAAGAGTTGTTAAAGAAGAAAAGTGATACCTTTAAGGTAATCCTCTTAGGAGGGGAACTTCGAGAAACCAGTCAAGCTTTTGTCGGCGAGATAACGAACACTCTCATGGAAAGAATGTACTTCCACAAGATGTTTTTTAGTGGGAATGGCATTGTGGATGGACGCGTTCTGACCTCTTCTTTTGAAGAAGCCTATACGCAAAAGTTAGCCTTAGAACGTTCTTCTGAAGCTTACCTACTGATTGACTCCTCCAAGATTGGCAAGGAAGACTTTACCTCTATCTGTTCCTTGAAAAAAGTAACTGCAGTGATAACGGACGATGCATCTGAGAAAGCACATGAAGAATTAGAGGAATATACACGTGTGATTGTATAAATAATAAACTGAAAAGAGAGAGCGATTCTCTCTTTTTTGTTTATTACAAACAATTTAGGGCTAAAAAATAATAAAAAATAAAGACAAATGAAAAAAATAAACAAAAATAGTTGACAACAAACAAAATTAGCGCTATACTGTGTTTGTGAATAACAAAACGAAGTCGAATGAAGAAAGAGGAGAACTTTCTTTGTTGACGGAAATGCAAAAAGGAGAAGCATATGGCAATTGTAGTTGGTGCGGATGCAGCAGGTATTCGCTTAAAAGAAGTAGTCAAAGAATATTTGGAAGCAGAAGGTTTCCAAGTCGTGGACGTGACAGAAGAAGGGCAAGATTTTGTCGATGTGACCTTAGCTGTTGCAAAAGAAGTGAAACAAGCAGAAGATAATCTGGGTATTGTTATTGACGCTTACGGAGCTGGTCCATTTATGGTCGCAACTAAAATTAAAGGAATGGTTGCAGCAGAGGTTTCAGATGAGCGTTCCGCTTATATGACTCGTGGCCACAACAATTCTCGCATGATCACCATGGGGGCTCAAATCGTGGGTGACCAATTGGCAAAAAATATCGCTAAAGGTTTTGTAAACGGTAAGTATGACGGCGGTCGCCACCAAATCCGTGTCGATATGCTCAACAAAATGTGCTAAGGGGAGGAGTAAACGAATGAAAATTGCAATTGGATGTGACCATATTGTCACAAATGAAAAAATGGCTGTTTCTGAATTTTTGAAATCATTGGGGCATGAGGTCCTTGATTTCGGAACCTATGACCATGCTCGGACCCACTATCCAATTTTTGGGAAGAAGGTTGGGGAAGCAGTAGTGAGTGGTCAAGCAGATCTTGGTGTATGTATCTGTGGAACTGGCGTTGGAATTAACAACGCGGTTAACAAGGTTCCGGGTGTCCGTTCAGCCTTGGTCCGCGATATGACCTCTGCTCTTTATGCGAAAGAAGAACTCAATGCCAACGTCATTGGTTTTGGTGGGAAGGTCACAGGAGAACTTCTGATGTGTGACATTTTGGAAGCCTTCATCCATGCGGAATACAAACCAAGTGAAGAAAACAAGAAATTGATTGCCAAGATTCAACATTTGGAAACCCACAACGACCATCAAGAAGATGAGGATTTCTTCACAGAATTCCTTGAAAAATGGGACCGTGGGGAATACCACGACTAAGAGGTGAGTCTATGATACTAACGGTAACCATGAACCCTTCAATCGACATTTCCTATCCATTAGAAACCTTACACTTGGATACGGTCAATCGAGTTGACAAGGTAAGCAAAACCGCAGGTGGTAAGGGACTCAATGTCACACGGGTCCTAGCAGAGATTGGAGATCCTGTCTCGGCAACTGGTCTGATTGGTGGTTCAACAGGCCAATTTATCTTGGACCATCTGGATCAAGAAATCGGTAAAGAATTCTTTGAAATTCAAGGGGAGACCCGGAATTGTATTGCGATCCTTCACGAAGGTCAACAAACAGAAATCTTAGAAAAAGGTCCATCTGTTTCTGAAGAAGAAGGGCAAGCCTTTCTTGATCACTATGAAGCCTTGCTTCCAGATGTAGCAGTCGTTGCTATCTCAGGTAGTTTACCAGCTGGCTTGCCACTTGATTATTATTCTCAATTGGTCGAGCGCGCTAAGAAGGCAGGAAAACCAGTTGTTCTTGATTGTTCAGGTGTTTCCTTGGAAAAAGCTCTAGCAGCTCCTATTAAACCAACGGTTATCAAGCCCAATAATGAAGAATTGTCTCAACTCTTGGGCTACGAGGTGACCAAGGATCTGGATCAATTAAAAGAGGTCCTTCAATCTAACTTGTTTAAAGGGATTGACTGGGTCATCGTCTCCCTAGGAGCTGACGGTGCCTTTGCCAAACATGGTGATGTCTTCTATAAAGTGGATATTCCAAAAATTGAAGTGGTTAATCCAGTGGGATCTGGTGATTCGACAGTTGCTGGGATTGCCTCAGCTCTCTATCATCAGGAAGACGACCAAGCACTTTTAACCAAAGCCAATGTCCTTGGCATGTTGAATGCTCAAGAAGCAACGACAGGCCATATCAATATTCATCGCTATGATGATTTGTATCAACAGATAAATGTAAAAGAGGTATAAGATGGTATTAACAGAACAAAAACGCAACTATTTAGAAAAATTGAGCACCAAAGAGGGTGTGATCTCAGCCTTGGCTTTTGACCAACGTGGTGCCTTGAAACGCCTCATGGCTCAGTATCAAGACACAGAACCAACAGTGGCTCAAATGGAAGAGTTGAAGGTCTTGGTGGCTGAAGAATTGACACCATTCGCATCTTCTATGCTCTTGGACCCTGAGTATGGACTTCCAGCGACTAAGGTTTTGGATGCGGAAGCAGGGCTCCTGTTGGCTTATGAAAAAACAGGCTACGACACTTCAAGCACCAAGCGTCTGCCAGACTGCCTCAACCTTTGGTCAGCTAAACGCATCAAAGAACAAGGTGCAGATGCAGTGAAATTCCTGCTTTATTATGATGTGGATAGTGCTGATGAACTCAACCAAGAAAAACAAGCCTACATCGAGCGCATCGGTTCAGAATGTGCGGCAGAAGAAATTCCATTCTTCCTTGAAATCTTGGCTTACGATGAAACCATCGCTGATGCAGGTTCTGTCGAATACGCTAAAGTGAAACCTCGCAAAGTCATCGAAGCGATGAAAGTGTTCTCAGAGCCCCGCTTTAACATCGATGTCTTGAAAGTAGAAGTTCCTGTCAACGTCAAATACGTAGAAGGTTTTGGCGATGGGGAAATCGTTCATAGCCGTGAAGAGGCTGCAGCCTTCTTTAAAGAACAAGAAGCGGCAACTAACCTTCCATACATCTACTTGAGTGCCGGTGTTTCTGCAAAACTCTTCCAAGAAACCCTTGTCTTTGCCCATGAAGCAGGCGCAAACTTTAATGGAGTTCTCTGTGGTCGTGCAACTTGGGCTGGATCTGTAGAAGCCTACATCAAGAATGGGGAAGAAGCAGCTCGTGAATGGTTGCGTACCGAAGGTCGTCGCAACATTGAAGAACTCAATCAAGTCTTGGACCAAGTCGCAACTTCTTGGAAAGAGCGCATTTAACAGTGTAGACTACTCCTTTAACAATGGGCGTTCGAATTTCCTTGAAGAGCCCAGAGAAGACAGCTATAAACAGCTATTTGTTAGAAAAAAACAAAAAAGTTAAAAAGTTGTTAAGAAAGGGTTTACAAAAACAAAAGCGTGTGCTATACTTAATCCATAAGTGAATACAAGGTGAGTGTTAGTAAGTTAGATTACGCATGATCACAGATGAATCGGGGAGAAGCCTCTCTGATCTCATTTGTGGTCATTTTTTATACCCTTAACCTTAAATAAACTAGCAAGGAGAGTACCATGTATCGGATTTTAAATCCACTCAATCACAATGTTGCTCTGGTGAGGAATGACAAAGGGGAAGAACTGATTGTCATTGGAAAAGGAATCGTTTTTGGGAAAAAGAAGGGTGACCTAGTCCCTAAAGAAAAGGTAGAAAAGCTCTTTCGGATGAAAACAGAGGAATCCCGAGAGAACTTTATGACCCTGCTAAAAGACGTTCCTTTAGACTTCATCACAGTGACCTACGAGATGATTGATTACTTGAGCAAAAAGTATCACTACCCCGTTCAAGAATATATCTATGTGACCTTGACCGACCACATGTTTTGCTCTTACCAGGCAGTGACCCAAGGCAGGTATAAGGAAAGTAATCTTTTGGATATCTCAGAGAACTATCCAGTGGCTTTTGAGATTGCCAAAGAGGCAGTAGACATCTATCGGGAGAAGCTCACAACTAGCTTCCCTGAAGATGAGGTCACTCGTATCGCCTATCATTTCATCAACGCAGAAGGTGAAAATGGAGCGGAGGTCGTGGATTCCATGGACCAGCGCAAAGAAATCTTAAAAGGTGTGGAAGAGGTTTTGGATAGTTATTCAATCAAACGAACCGAGACCAACAACAACTTTTATGATCGTTTCATGATTCATCTTAACTACTTCTTGGATTACCTGGATCGCAATCGGGATGATAATCAATCGCTTCTAGATATGGAGGAACATATCAAAAGCTCCTATCCCAAAGCCTTTGAGATTGGTTCCAAGATTTATGATGTGATTTCTAGGGAGACCGGGGTTGACTTGTACAAGAGTGAACGAGTCTATCTGGTCTTGCACATTCAACGCTTATTGTAACAACTTTTAAATATTAAGAAATTCAAATTGGAGGAATTGGTCATGACCAAAGAAGAAATGACACTATTAGGTTTTGAGATCGTTGCGTATGCAGGGGATGCTCGTTCTAAACTCTTGGAGGCCCTCAAGGCGGCTGAGAAGGGTGACTTCGCTCAAGCGGAAAGCTTGGTAGAAGAAGCAGGAAGCTGTATCGCAGAGGCTCACAAGTCTCAAACAACTATGCTAGCGCAAGAAGCAGCAGGAGAAGACCTCCCCTACAGCATTACCATGATGCATGGACAGGACCACTTAATGACAACGATCCTATTAAAAGATGTGATTCATCATCTCATTGAATTATACAAAAGAGGAGTAAAATAATGCATAAATTAATTGAATTAATTGAGAAAGGAAAACCTTTCTTCGAGAAGATTTCTCGTAATAAATATTTGCGTGCGATTCGTGATGGATTTATCGCGGGGATGCCTGTGATCTTATTCTCGTCTATCTTTATATTGATTGCTTACGTCCCAAATGCGTGGGGCTTCCATTGGTCAAAAGAAATTGAGAATTTCTTGATGACACCTTATAGCTATTCGATGGGAATTCTGGCTTTCTTCGTAGGTGGAACCACAGCCAAAGCTTTGACAGATTCTGTCAACCGTGATTTACCTGCAACAAACCAGATCAACTTCTTGTCAACTATGTTGGCATCTATGGTTGGTTTCCTACTAATGGCAGCTGAACCAGCGAAAGAAGGAGGTTTTCTGACTGCCTTCATGGGAACAAAAGGTCTTTTGACAGCCTTTATTGCAGCCTTTGTTACCGTTAATGTTTACAAAGTCTGCGTGAAAAATAATGTGACTATTCGCATGCCAGACGAAGTTCCACCGAATATCTCTCAAGTATTTAAAGACTTGATCCCATTCACTGTATCTGTTGTTCTCCTTTATGGACTTGAATTGGTTGTGAAGGGAAGTCTGGGTGTAACAGTAGCTGAATCTATTGGTACTCTCCTTGCGCCTCTCTTCTCAGCAGCAGACGGTTATGTTGGTATTACGATCATTTTTGGTGCTTTTGCTTTCTTCTGGTTTATTGGTATTCACGGCCCATCTATCGTTGAACCTGCGATTGCAGCGATTACTTATGCAAATGCTGAAGTCAACTTGAACCTTCTCCAACAAGGTATGCACGCTGATAAGATCCTTACATCTGGTACACAAATGTTCATCGTTACTATGGGTGGTACTGGTGCAACTCTTGTTGTTCCGTTCATGTTTATGTGGTTATGTAAATCAAAACGAAATCGTGCTATTGGACGTGCTTCAGTAGTTCCTACATTCTTCGGTGTAAACGAACCAATCTTGTTTGGTGCACCGCTTGTTTTGAACCCAATCTTCTTTATCCCATTCATCTTTGCACCAATTGCAAACGTATGGATCTTTAAGTTCTTTATTGAAACACTTGGCATGAACTCATTTACTGCCAACCTTCCATGGACTACACCAGGACCTCTTGGTATTGTTCTTGGTACAAACTTCCAGTTCTTATCATTCGCTCTTGCAGCATTGTTAATTGTAGTAGATATTGCTATCTACTATCCATTCCTCAAGGTTTATGATGAACAAATTCTTGAAGAAGAACGTTCAGGTAAAGCTAATGATGAATTAAAAGAAAAAGTAGCTGCAAACTTTAACACTGCAAAAGCAGATGCTATTCTTGCAAAAGCTGGTGTTGAAGGTGAACCAGTTCAAAACAATATCACAAAAGAAACAAACGTATTGGTTCTTTGTGCAGGTGGTGGAACTAGTGGACTTCTTGCCAATGCTTTGAATAAAGCTGCTGCAGAATACAATGTTCCTGTGAAGGCTGCTGCTGGTGGTTACGGTGCTCACCGTGAAATGTTGCCAGAATTTGACCTTGTTATTCTTGCTCCTCAAGTAGCTTCAAACTATGAAGATATGAAGGCTGAAACAGATAAACTTGGAATCAAATTGGCTAAGACTGAAGGAGCTCAATACATCAAGTTGACTCGTGATGGTAAAGGCGCTCTTGCATTCGTTCAAGAACAATTTCAATAATAAATACATTTACTGTTAATTGAAGTGAGATGGAGAAGGATTGCTCACTTACTCCTCTCCATCTTGCTTTGTTTTTATTTCATGATTGAGAAGGGGAAACTTATGTCAAAAACATTACCTAAAGATTTTATTTTTGGTGGGGCAACGGCTGCCTATCAAGCAGAAGGAGCTACCCATACTGATGGTAAAGGACCAGTTGCATGGGACAAATACTTAGCAGACAACTATTGGTATACTGCTGAACCAGCAAGTGATTTCTACCATAAATATCCAGTAGATCTTCAATTAGCTGAAGAATACGGTGTCAATGGTATTCGGATTTCCATTGCCTGGTCGCGTATTTTCCCAACTGGCTATGGTGAAGTCAATCCAAAAGGGGTAGAATTCTATCATAAGTTATTTGCAGAATGTCATAAACGTCATGTAGAACCATTCGTAACTCTTCACCACTTTGATACTCCTGAAGCTCTTCACTCAAACGGAGACTTCTTGAATCGTGAAAATATCGAACACTTCGTAGATTATGCTGCCTTCTGTTTTGAAGAATTCCCAGAAGTCAACTATTGGACAACCTTTAATGAAATTGGACCAATCGGTGATGGTCAATACTTAGTAGGAAAATTCCCTCCAGGGATTCAGTATGACCTTGCCAAAGTTTTCCAATCACACCACAATATGATGGTTTCTCATGCGCGTGCTGTGAAATTGTATAAAGACAAAGGGTATGAAGGTGAAATTGGAGTTGTGCACGCTCTTCCAACCAAGTATCCGTTGGATCCAGAAAATCCAGCAGACGTTCGGGCGGCTGAATTGGAAGATATCATCCATAACAAGTTTATTCTAGATGCAACCTACCTTGGACACTATTCCGATAAAACCATGGAAGGCGTAAACCACATTCTTTCAGTTAATGGTGGTGAGTTGGATCTTCGAGACGAAGACTTTGTGGCACTTGAAGCAGCTAAAGACCTGAATGACTTCCTTGGAATTAACTACTACATGAGTGATTGGATGGAAGCATTTGATGGTGAAACTGAAATCATCCACAACGGTAAAGGGGAAAAAGGAAGCTCTAAGTACCAAATTAAAGGTGTTGGTCGTCGTGTAGCTCCTGACTATGTACCTCGCACTGACTGGGACTGGATCATCTACCCTCAAGGTTTGTATGATCAAATCATGCGTGTCAAGAAAGATTATCCAAACTACAAGAAGATCTACATCACTGAAAACGGACTTGGATACAAAGATGAATTTGTGGACAACACTGTTTACGATGATGGCCGGATTGATTATGTGAAGCAACACTTGGAAGTCTTGTCCGATGCGATTGCGGATGGAGCCAATGTCAAAGGTTACTTCATCTGGTCCCTCATGGACGTCTTCTCTTGGTCAAATGGTTACGAAAAACGCTATGGTCTCTTTTATGTGGACTTTGAAACCCAAGAGCGCTACCCGAAAAAATCGGCTCACTGGTACAAGAAAGTAGCAGAAAGCCAAGTAATTGAATAAAGAAATAAACATGTAAGAAGGCTTATCCGTAAGGGTAGGTCTTTTTTGGAAAAGTGTTTATTGTAAACAAAACAATTCACTCATTTCTAGTAATAATTTTTTGTTTGGAGGGTCAATATAGTTTTTACATGATATAATTAAATTGTTGAGTTAATATCAGGAGATTATGATGGAGATTGATCAAAATAGTTTGCCTTTTTACAATTCGTAGCCTGCCCCTAAGGGCAGGTTTTTTGGTGTCTTAAGGAAACTATTTAACAGAATTTTTGATTAAAAGTTTCATTTTAAGAGAGAAATCTCTAATTTCATAATCGATAAGCAAACGCTTGCATTCCTTTTTTTATTAGATTATAATAGGTTGGTATAAAGCCTTCTGTAATAATATTGAAAAAGTGTAGAAAGTAAGGATTTAGAATATTTGTAGTCAAAAATACAATGTTGCTTCTTACGATAGGGAGATAGATATGGCAATGATAGAAGTGCAACATCTTCAGAAAAATTTTGTGAAGACAGTCAAGGAGCCGGGGTTAAAGGGAGCCTTGCGCTCCTTTATTCATCCTGAAAAGCAGACCTTTGAAGCGGTCAAGGATTTAACTTTTGAAGTTCCAAAAGGGCAGATTTTAGGATTTATCGGGGCAAATGGTGCTGGGAAGTCAACCACCATCAAAATACTGACAGGAATTTTGAAGCCCACATCTGGCTTTTGTCGGATTAACGGCAAGATTCCCCAGGATAATCGCCAAGATTATGTCAAGGATATTGGAGTCGTTTTCGGACAACGCACCCAGCTATGGTGGGATTTGGCTCTGCAAGAGACCTACACGGTCTTGAAAGAGATCTATGATGTACCGGACTCGCTTTTCCATAAGCGCATGGACTTTTTGAATGAAGTTTTGGATTTGAAGGAATTTATCAAGGATCCTGTGCGGACTCTTTCACTAGGTCAACGGATGCGGGCGGATATTGCGGCTTCCTTGCTTCACAATCCCAAAGTTCTCTTTTTAGATGAGCCGACTATTGGTTTGGATGTGTCGGTCAAGGACAACATTCGTCGGGCCATTACTCAGATTAATCAGGAGGAAGAGACAACTATTCTCTTGACTACTCATGATTTGAGTGATATTGAGCAACTCTGTGATCGGATTTTTATGATTGATAAGGGGCAAGAGATTTTTGATGGAACGGTTAGCCAGCTCAAGGAGACCTTTGGAAAGATGAAGACTCTCTCCTTTGACCTGACGCCAGGTCAAAATCATCTAGTCTCTCATTATGAGGGCTTGCCTGATATGTCCATTGATAGACAAGGAAATACTCTCAATATTGAATTCGATAGTTCCCGCTACCAGTCGGCTGATATTATCAAGCAAACCTTATCTGATTTTGAAGTTCGTGATTTGAAGATGGTAGATACAGATATTGAAGATATTATCCGTCGCTTCTATCGAAAGGAGCTCTAAGATGGTCAAATTGTGGAGACGTTATAAACCCTTTATCAATGCAGGGATTCAGGAGTTGATTAGCTATCGAGTCAACTTTATTCTCTATCGGATTGGTGATGTCATGGGGGCTTTTGTGGCCTTTTATCTCTGGAAGGCTGTCTTTGACTCCTCCCAGGAGCCTTTGATTCAGGGCTTCAGTATGGCAGATATCACTCTCTACATCATCATGAGTTTTGTGACCAATCTTTTGACCAGGTCTGATAGCTCCTTTATGATTGGGGAGGAGGTCAAGGATGGCTCCATTATCATGCGCTTGCTGAGACCAGTGCATTTTGCGGCCTCTTACCTTTTCACCGAACTTGGCTCCAAGTGGTTGATTTTTATCTCTGTTGGACTGCCATTTTTAAGTGTCATTGTTTTGATGAAAATCTTATCTGGGCAAGGTATTGTAGAAGTGCTGGGATTAACTGTCCTTTATCTCTTTAGCTTAATTCTGGCTTATCTGATTAACTTTTTCTTTAATATCTGCTTTGGATTTTCAGCCTTTGTATTTAAAAATTTATGGGGTTCCAATCTACTCAAGACTTCAATAGTGGCCTTTATGTCTGGCAGTTTGATTCCCTTAACGTTTTTTCCAAAGGTGGTTTCAGATATTCTCTCCTTATTGCCATTTTCATCCTTGATTTACACTCCGGTTATGATCATTGTTGGGAAATACGATGCCAGTCAGATTCTTCAAGCACTTTTGCTTCAGCTTTTCTGGCTTATAGTGATGGTGGGCTTGTCTCAGATGATTTGGAAACGAGTCCAGTCATTTATCACCATTCAGGGAGGTTAGTATGAAAAAATATCAACGCATGCATCTGATTTTTATCAGACAATACATCAAACAAATCATGGAATACAAGGTGGATTTTGTGGTAGGTGTGTTGGGAGTCTTTCTGACTCAAGGCCTAAACCTCTTGTTTCTCAATGTCATTTTTCAACACATCCCCTCGCTAGAAGGTTGGACCTTTCAAGAGATTGCCTTTATCTATGGATTTTCCTTAATTCCAAAGGGATTAGATCATCTCTTTTTTGACAATCTCTGGGCCTTAGGTCAACGACTAGTCCGAAAAGGGGAATTTGACAAGTATCTGACCCGTCCTATCAATCCTCTCTTTCATATTCTGGTTGAGACCTTTCAGATTGATGCCTTGGGTGAACTTTTGGTCGGTGGAATCTTACTAGCGACAACGGCGGCTAGCATTGCTTGGACTCTTCCAAAATTCCTGATTTTTCTAGTTTGTATTCCTTTTGCGACCTTGATTTATACTTCCTTGAAAATTGCAACAGCCAGCATCGCTTTTTGGACTAAGCAGTCAGGTGCCATGATTTACATTTTTTATATGTTTAATGATTTTGCCAAGTACCCGATTTCCATTTACAATTCGCTCCTTCGTTGGTTAATTAGCTTTATTGTGCCTTTCGCCTTTACGGCCTACTATCCTGCCAGCTATTTCTTGCAGGACAAGGATGGACTCTGGAATATTGGTGGCTTGATTCTGATTTCTCTTATCTTTTTTTGCATCTCTCTGAAACTCTGGGATAGGGGGTTAGATGCCTACGAAAGTGCTGGTTCGTAAGAGCTAAAGTAAGACTAAAACCAAGAAAAGATTTTGTAATGTTTGTTATTAAAGAAGTTAAGGATGAGAGCAAAAAATGGCAGTTGTCGCTGAAATTTTAAAGGATTTGCCAGAATACTTTGGAATACCAGAAAGCACACAAGCCTACATCGAAGGAGCCAAGGACTTGAAGGTGTAGACCGCCTTTCAGGAGAGTAATTTGCTTGGCTTTGTAAGCTTGTCCTATTCTAGTGAAGATTGTGCAGAAATTGATTGTCTCGGTGTAAAAAAAGCTCATCAAGGTAGAGGAATTGGGAGTCAATTGCTTGCTACTTTAAAAAGTGAAGCACGCAAAAACGTTGATTATTTACAAGTGAAAACAGTAGCAGAAGGCTCTAATAAAGATTATGATCGAACAAATATCTTTTATCGCAGTCTTGGCTTTAAAAAATTAGAGATTTTTCCACAACTTTGGGGGCCTCAAAGTCCTTGTCAGATTTTGATTAAAAAGATGAATTAAGAACCCCTTGACATCCTTCCTTATAGTGCTATACTATAAGGGTAATCGCCGATTTAGCTCAGTTGGTAGAGCACCGCACTCGTAACGCGAAGGTCACAGGTTCGATCCCTGCAATCGGCATCAAATGATACAAGAAAAGCCCCTTGTGACGGGCTTTTTTTGATGTTGAATCACTTTTTGTACCAAATTATTATAAAAGTTTTCGGATGTTTTCAAATTCATCGTTAATCTTCTCTTGTAATGTATAATCGTAGTCTTAGCTAATATGGGAATGGCTTTATCAATATTCTAGAGCTATTTTAGAAATGCTCAAAACTATCTTTCCAGAAAATAAAAATTTTTCGGAAAGTTAGCTATTAATATTTATCAATGATAAAAATAGTATGTTTTAAGGGACTGACCCCAAAAAGTGAGAATTTAATAAAAAGACTTGACATAATTCGTTTACAATGGTAAACTTATTTTAAACATATTCGTTTACATATGTAGACGACTAGGGGGGAAGGGGAATGAGCACAATAGAATTTAATACTTATATCACAGATGCAGAATGGGAAGTCATGCGTGTAGTTTGGGCAAATGATCGAGTAACTAGTAAAAAAGTCATTTCCGTATTGCAAGAAAAAATGGACTGGACACAATCCACTATCAAAACGATCTTAGGTCGATTAGTTGGAAAAGGCGTACTAAATACAGAGCATGAAGGTAGAAAGTTTATTTACACTGCCAATATTGAAGAGACAGAAGCCGTAAGGGATTATGCAGAAGATATTTTTAACCGTATTTGCAATAAGAAAGTCGGAAATGTAATAGGAAGCATCATTGAAGATCATGTTTTAAGCTTCGATGATATAGATCGACTAGAAAAAATATTAGAGATGAAAAAATCTTTCGCAGTAGAAGAAGTGGATTGCAATTGTCCAGAAGGACAATGCGAATGTCATTTACATCATCATTAAGCATAAGGAGGAATTTAAAATGAATAATGACAACAAATATTCGTCCCATAATCACCATGATTATGACGACATGGATAAGTTAAAACACGAGCATGGAATCACAGATGAACATGGATACCATAAGGATCAACATCAAGTACATCATGCTGGGCATGATCACTGCGGGCACAGTGGGCATGATCACAGCGGGCACAGTGGGCATAATCACAGCGGACACAGTGGGCATGCCCACCATCATCACGGAAGCTTTAAGGAACTTTTCTTAAAGTCATTGCCACTAGGAATCATTATTATGCTCTTAGTCCCTTTGCATGGATTTGAACTACCATTCCAGTTTACTTTTCCATATTCTGATATTGTAGTAGCTATTTTATCTACTATATTAATTATTTATGGTGGACGTCCATTCTATCAAGGTGCAGTTGACGAATTTAAACAAAAAGAACCTGGAATGATGGCACTCGTTTCTTTAGGTTTAAGTGTTTCATATTTATACAGTATTTATGCTGTGATCATTACCTACGTAACGGGTGAACACGTGATGGACTTTTTCTTTGAATTTGCTTCATTACTATTAATCATGCTATTAGGTCACTGGATTGAGATGAAAGCTATTGGAGAAGCAGGAGACGCTCAAGCAGAATTGGCTAAGTTAGTGCCGAAAGATGCTCACGTTGTATTAGAAGACGATTCAATTGAAACACGACCAGTTGCTGACTTAAAGGTAGGTGATTTAATTCGTGTTCAAGCCGGAGAAAATGTGCCAGCAGACGGGATTATCGAGCGTGGCGAATCACGTTTAAATGAAGCTCTTTTGACTGGAGAATCAAAAGCAGTTAAAAAAGGCCCTGGCGATGAAGTAATCGGGGGCTCAACAAATGGAGAAGGGGTTCTTTATATTAAAGTGAATGAGACAGGTGATCAATCCTTCATCTCTCAAGTTCAGAATTTAATCAGCCAAGCTCAAAGTCAGCCTTCCAGAGCAGAAAATATTGCTCAAAAGGTTGCAGGGTGGCTCTTCTATATTGCTGTTATTGTCGCGCTAATTGCTTTTGTAGTGTGGATGATTATTGGAGATATCCCAACGGCAGTTATATTTACTATTACTACATTAGTTATTGCTTGTCCGCACGCATTAGGTCTGGCTATTCCATTGGTAACCGCCCGTAGCACAAGCTTAGGAGCTAGCCGTGGCTTACTAGTAAAAGACCGCCAAGCCTTAGAAATAGCTCAAGATGCAGATGTGATCATTTTAGATAAAACGGGTACTTTAACAACTGGTGAATTTAAAGTATTAGATGTAAAACTTCTTAATGACGAATATACAAAAGAGGAAATCATTGCCTTATTGGCAGGTATTGAAGGAGGATCTAGCCACCCAATTGCTCAATCAATTATAAGGTTCGCCGAGCAGCAAGATATACGTCCAGCATCTTTTGATTCGATTGATGTGATTTCCGGTGCTGGAGTAGAGGGTAAAGCAGGTGAGCACCGTTACCAATTAATCAGTCAAAAAGCCTATGGACGTAATCTTGATATGGATATTCCAAAAGGAGCAACTCTTAGTGTCTTAGTAGAAAACGATGATGCCATTGGTGCTGTAGCTTTAGGGGACGAATTAAAACCAACGAGTAAAGAGTTAATTAAAGCTCTTAAAAAGAACAATATTCAACCAATTATGGCAACAGGTGATAATGAAAAAGCGGCTCAAGGCGCAGCAGAAGTTTTAGGGATTGAATATAGATCAAATCAATCTCCACAAGACAAATATGAGTTGGTTAAAACACTTAAAGATGAAGGAAAGAAAGTTATCATGGTAGGTGATGGTGTAAATGATGCTCCTTCTCTTGCCTTAGCAGATGTTGGTATAGCTATAGGTGCTGGAACTCAAGTTGCATTGGATTCAGCTGATGTCATATTGACTCAATCCGATCCAGGAGATATTGAATCATTCATTGAATTAGCACACAAAACAACTCGTAAAATGAAACAAAACCTATTTTGGGGAGCTGGTTATAACTTTATAGCTATCCCTCTAGCTGCAGGAATTTTGGCTCCTATTGGTATCACATTAAGCCCTGCATTAGGAGCAATCCTAATGTCTGTGTCAACAGTCATCGTCGCCATTAATGCGATGTTATTAAGTTTAGATCCAAAAAATAACGGTTAACAGATCGAATGATTGAAACTCCTTAAAGTATCAAGATACAATATTTTACAGGAGAAAAAGAGATGTAAGTACTGGCTCTTTGTAAAATCGTGTTGGTAGAAGTAGACGATTTTTCTACCAACACGATTTTTAATTTATTATAGAACTGATTTCTTTTAAAATCCTAAAAGCCACCTATTTCGACAGTTTTATAGCTTGTTATTCTATTTTCTTGACAATAATACCACCGTCTCCACACGTTTTTTAACCATAAAAAGCCACCTCCATGAGCATTTGATTATATTGTACCAAATCCAACTTGGAGGTGTTTTTATTTAATTCTAATTTACGGGGGTCAGTGCCAATTAAAATTGCGTATTTTTTATTTAAAATGTATTAGAATTAAATTCATATAAAATATGCACGAAAAATAAATCAAAATTAAAAAGTACAAATTAATGAAGTGATTATTGATAAAAATAGTTAATAATTGGTTAAACAAAATATATAACTCGTTTAAAAATTTATAGAAATGAACCATTATAAATCTCCTCTTAAATATTGAAAAAACCATTGGCAGTGGACATACTTTAAGACTATATATTTCTG